>JAPLDO010000183.1 GCA_026391715.1 Bacteroidota bacterium | reverse complement strand
TCGTATACTTTGCATATTCAAGTCCTGCGCCATAGGTGATTTTCCAACTTACCAGGTCGGTGAGTCCTTCATAGCGAAGTTTATTCTCGATTTCCCGTGAATTGTATTTGAGCAGCAGGCTGTCGGGAACCTCCACGTTGTTCGTGTATTTCACCTGATCGTTGTTGAGCATGTTGCGGCTCAGCACCCATGTATCGTGTCCTTTGGCGCGAAAATGGCGGTAAACAAGTCCAAATACATAACTCCACTGATTATTCACAGGCAACGACTGAATTATGTACCGCTGAAAAGCATCGGGATTGGCGATTCCGGTGTTCAGTTTGTTAATGTCGAGTGCGCCGATAGAGATAATGGACAATTGATTTCGCTTATCAATATCAATTTTATATTTGAACTGATAGTCGTTGTAGGTTGGCAAAAATGGCAGTTTCAACGCGCTGAAAAGAAGCTGCAAATATGATCTTCTTACCGAAAATATTACTGAAGAATTGTGCGAAACCGGTCCATTGAGGGTCAAAGCCAGATCGCTTGAACCCAATGACACGCGACCGCCGAATTTTTCTTTATTCCCATCCACCTGCCTCAAATCCATCACAGAACTTAATGCGTTGCCGCGCGAAACCGGGAAAGCGCTTGAGTATAGCTGAACCTCCCGGATGAAATCAACATTGATTATTCCAACCGGTCCGCCCGAAGCTCCCTGTGTTGAAAAGTGATTGATATAGGGTATTTCCACGCCATCGAGGTAAAACCGGTTCTCTCCCGGACCGCCTCCTCTCACAATTACATCATTTCGGAATGAAGGCGACGAAGCTACTCCCGGCAGGCTCTGGATAACCTTTGATATGTCGCGGTTCGATCCCGGACTCCGTTCAATCTCCTGAATGGTCAGCTTTTGAAGCGAAACCGGAACTTCCTCATTCCGCTCAACAACCGAAGGTCTGATCTCCACCTGCGAAAGCGTTACCACAAGTTCATCCATGCCGATATTTATGTCGGTCGTTTTTGAGTTGGTGACAAGAAAATCATCCGAAACAAATTTCTTAAATCCAACCGAAGTTGCCGCCAGCCGTTTATAACCCGGTTCAACTTGTGTGATTTTGTAGTTTCCATCCAGATCGCTTGTGGCGCCTTGCGTAGGCTTTCCGTCAATTATGATATTGACAAAAGGAACCGGTTCATTGTTTTTGTGGTTAAACACGCGTCCCTTTATAATCCCATTCTGTGAAAAAACCGAACAGGATAAGGAAACAAGCCAAATTAAAAGGATAATTGGGAAAACAACCTTCCCGAAATCCCCTTTAAGGTATCGCTCAACCATTTTGTACCGTTGCAGTTTTCCACTGCTGGTGCGCGGAATATCTGAAGATTTCACCGCAATAAAAGTTTCAGTGACAAGTCCGACCATATTAGCGAAATGATTTTTTAATCTCAGGCAAAGTTCAATAGTCTCGTCGCTTTTGGCGCCGACAAGGAAAATCAACAGTTTATCGCGTCCGTCGTCCTCATCAAAACTGCCTGCAATCACAATTTTGCCATAGTTTATACCCTCTAACTTTAAAGCTATCGTTTCCAGATCGTGAGCGTAAAAATTTGTGCCGTTGATAAAGATTAAATCCTTGGAACGCCCGGTAATATAAAGATTG
>JAPLDO010000218.1 GCA_026391715.1 Bacteroidota bacterium | reverse complement strand
GATTATCCCTGCGCCATTGAAGTTTCTGCCTGCCCAAGCCTGATGGTAACCGGCGTAAGGCTGACAAATGGAACCGTTCTCGCAAAGCTCAAATTCTTCACGATAAAATCCGGTGAAACAACAAATCAATCCATTGAATTGAGAAAAAATAAGTTGCCTGCTCAGGAATACGGAAGAATTAGCTCTGACTTACTTGGGAAAAAACCGTCGGAAGGGATGATTGTTGCCTGGGTTGATCCCGATAAGGAACCAACAAAACATCTGCTTTCCGATCTACGGCAGAAAAAAAAGGAATTTGGCGAATGGAAAGGCAGCTTTATGATGGTCTTTCCATCGGAGGAACAGATGAAAACATTTGTCAAAAAAGAGGCTGGAGCCTTGCCGTCATTGATCAACTATTCATTCCAATCAACCTTTCCCATCAGAATTTCAGATATCAAGGCAAAAACAGTTGATATAAAAAACCTGCCGGTTGTTATTTTCATCAACCGTGAAGGAGTGATAATTTATCTTTCGGAAGGATACCGAATCGGAACCGGGGATGAATTGCTTACGTTGATGAAATAATATCGCTCATTACACTTTTTCGCGCCGAAATACAACTCATTTATAATGCACCAGGAAAACGTTTTACAGAAAAGTATCGCTTTTATTAAAGAAACCCTTGCAGGCGCTGAGGGCGGCCATGACTGGCAGCATATTTCCAGGGTTTGGAACACTGCGAAGTATATTGCCGGTTACGAAAAGTCTGATCAGTTCATTGTCGAACTCGGCGCTTTGTTTCATGATATTGCCGATTCCAAATTTCATAGCGGCGATGAAAGTATTGGTCCAAAAATAGCGCTCAAGTTTTTACTTTCCATCGAAGTTGATGAACCGGCGATCGATCATGTCATAAAAATCATTGAAAATATTTCGTTTAAAGGAGGCAACGAACTGCTGACATTCAAATCGCCGGAACTGGATATTGTTCAGGACGCCGACCGGCTTGACGCAATGGGCGCCATTGGAATTGCCAGGACTTTCAGCTATGGCGGTTTTCTCAACAGGGAGATTTATAACCCCGATATTCCGCCAAATCTTCAGATGACCCGCGAGGAATATAAGAAGAGCGCCGCGCCTGTAATTAACCACTTTTATGAGAAATTACTCCTTTTAAAAGATCGGATGAATACCGGTAAAGGGCGAGAACTTGCTATTGAACGGCATGATTTTATGGAGCAGTTTCTTGCGCAGTTTTACAGGGAGGTTGGAAAAGAAGTGAGTTGGTAAAATAAAAAAACTGCCGTGAATCAGACGGCAGTTTTGCGCACATTTCTAACAAATGTATGTATAAAGAACGAGTGATCTCAAATTTTGGGAGTTGGCGCTGTTTGTTTTTCATCATCCTTATCGGTTTTGATGATGACCTTTACATCTCGGTCGGGGTTTACTTTACGGTAATGCATTCCGGCAGGTTTACCTCCGCCTCGGATGATAATGGTGTTACCGCGGGAATTAAAAGTTTGCCGGTCATCAATATCAATAACGATCCGTTTGCCATTCTTATGGTCTTTGATTGAATAACTCTTTACACGTTCCATTGGAATATTGCCCAGCAAATCGTTCAAACTACCAGAAGCGTCATCATCAAACCTGAAAACCTTATGCTGCGTACCTGGAAGGCGCATATCGCATTGCTCATCGTCAAAATTCTGCCACATATCCTGACATTCAGGTAAATCGGTTTCAACATCAAAATTATATTTGTATTCCTGCGGAGAACAATGATAATTAAAACTGCCATTTCTACAATTATTGCTCATCACAATTACCTTTTCAATTTTTTTTCGCAAAGAATCAACTTCAATTGAGTCAGATAGCTTCATCGTAATATCCATATCCATATTCTTCATCCCCACTTCCAGCTCCTTCATATCCTCCTTCAGGTTATTAATGAGTTCCTTTATTTCATTGCGACCCATCGGTTCATGGGAAGTTATTACGGTATCAATGACAGTTGTAGTTCCATCCTTCTCCTTGATTACCTTGATTTTCATAGTTTGTTTACCATCTTTTTCCGACTGATTTTGTGCAACTCCCTGATTGATGATGAATATTGCCATGATGATCAATACTCCGGTAAGAAATTGGCGCGAGCAATAAAGTAAATTTTTCATGTTGAGCTTGTTTTAAGATTAACAATGCAAAAATAGCATGAGTAAGTGGCTGAAAATGTTAACGAACCGTTAAATTCGGTTAATGAAACGTTAATTCTGAAAAATAGCGCGCGCCTTTATTTAATTTTGTACCATGAATAAAAAGTTGATTTATATTCTTATTGTAAGTATTTGCATTTCATTGCTTGGAATGATTGTGGTACAGTTCTTCTGGATTAGAAACGCATTCAGCGTTAAGGAAGAGATGTTCAACAGGAGTGTAAATGATGCGCTTGGGAGTGTTGTTGGGAAAATTGAAACAAGCGAGAATATGTATTTTATCAGCAGAAATTTTGAAGGCGACAGCATTTTACAGATTGTTAAAGCATTTACCAAAGACACGACACGAAACCTTCAACGAAGGTTTGATTCACTAATGGCAATGAGTGAAATTCCAGTTGCAGGAAAGAAAAACCTTTCCAGATATTCTGTCCCCATAAAGCGTCCCAGGCGCGATCCCGCTTCGGGAATGGTTAGGTTTTCGTATCACTACAATGTTGTTCCGCCAATGACCGGCGTTGATTCATTTAGCATTAACCTGGAACAGGTTTATCAGGAGATACCTGGCGACACATCCAATGACTTTACTTTTAAATGGGATGATCAAATTTCCATGCTTGATTCTATGATGGAACATGACGGAGACAATGAATTTCTGAAACAGCATGTTATTTCATCGGAAATTGATCCGAATCTGGAACCTGATATAATTTTTACTTCTCCCGGCGTGAATGGAGCCAGATTTTTTAGTTACAGTGCGCCGCAGATGATCCGGCAATTTCCACCGCAACAAACAGGTAAGGGCAGGAAACAAAAAAGCGCCGCGCTGGAAGATAATGTTCAGAAGCTGGAAAATAAGGCAAAAAAAATTCAGGAGGTTATCAAACAAATGGCAATAGCCATTGAAACAAAACCTGAACCAATTCAGCAAAGAATAAATAAAACAAGATTACAGTTTTTATTAAGTAAATCATTAGCCGACAAAGGAATTGACCTGCCTTATGAGTTTGCGGTATTTTCGCCTTCTAATAAAAACACTCCATTTCCAATCCGTTCCAATGGTTTTCAGCGCGAGCATCAGTCAACGGAACACCGGATTTCACTTTTTCCCAACGATTTGTTTCAGAAACCAGATTTGCTCCTTGTTCACTTCGACGGACAGAAAACTCTTGTCTTTAAATCGTTATCATGGCTTCTTGTAGGATCATTTTTATTTACCATGATTATTGTTGTTTCATCAGGCGCGAGTATAGTTGTAATGATAAGGCAAAAGAAAATTTCCGATATCAAAACCGATTTTATCAACAACATGACCCATGAATTTAAAACCCCGATAGCAACTATTTCCATCGCCGCAGACTCTATCAATAATCCGCGGGTTCTCACTGAACCTGAGACAATCCGGAATTTCACCCGTATTATCAAGGAGGAGAATAACCGTATGAATACCCGTGTTGAGCAGGTTTTGCAGATGGCTTTGCTCGACAGCCGCGATTTTAATCTTCGCCCTGCGCCGGTCAACCTTAACAACCTTATTGAGAAAGTGGTTGAACATTACAGGCTACAGATTGAAAAACGGGAAGGCTCAATTTTTACCAACCTTGAAGCCCAGCAAGCGGAGCTTCTCGTTGACGAGGATCACATAAGGAATGTATTGTTGAACCTGCTTGATAACGCTAACAAATATTCTATTGTAAAGCCAGAAATTATTGTGTTTTCTTTTAACAGGGCAGGCAAATACTTTTTTGGGGTCCACGACAGAGGTATCGGAATGACCCCTGAAGCCCAGCGCAGGGTTTTTGACAAATTCTTCAGGGTTACATCAGGAAATATTCATAATATTAAAGGCTTCGGACTTGGACTGAGTTATGTAAAAGCAATTATCCTTGCTCATCGCGGGGAAATTCGGATTGAAAGTGAAATTGGAAAAGGCAGCAGGTTTGAGATTGGATTGCCGATGAACGGTGGAAAAGTAGAAAGTAGAAAGTAGAAAGAAGAATGAAGAAAGTAGAAAGTAGAAAGTAGAAAGTAGAAAGTAGAAAGTAGAAAGTAGAATTTTGAGCATTTCAATCTTGAACTTTGAAATTGGAAAAGGAAGAATATGAATCAGAAAGATAAAATATTACTTGTAGAAGATGATCCGAATTTTGGATCAATTATGAAATCATATTTAGAGTTAAATGATTTCAAAGTGGTTTTGAAGCCTGACGGGCGGCAGGGATTAGCGGCTTTCATGTCGGAACCGTTTAATATTTGCATCCTTGATGTGATGATGCCTGAAATGGATGGGTTCACTCTTGCTGAAAAAATAAAGGAGGTCCGTCCCGATGTGCCCGTTATATTCCTTACGGCAAAAAGTCTCAAGGAGGATAT
>JAPLDO010000192.1 GCA_026391715.1 Bacteroidota bacterium | reverse complement strand
ATTCGGGTAAAATTCTGAAAACGACAAATGGAGGCACAACCTGGACACAATTATGGTCGGAAACTGATGAAGGCGTTTTCACATCTTATGAAGCAAAAACTAAAACCCTTGACCTTCTGGAGTATGCCGGACAATCAAATGTAAAGTTCGCATGGCAATATGCAGGCAATGACGGAGCTCAGGCTTTAATTGACGACATAGTTGTTGACTTGTGGCCTTTGCCATGTTTACCTCCTACAATGCTTGCTGCAACGGCTGTTGTATCGTCAAGCGCCAATCTGGAATGGACGCCGGGCGAAAGCGAAGCTAACTGGGAATATATTTATGGAGTTTCCCCCTTGCCTTCACCAACAGGCTCCGGAACTGCAACTTCTTCCAATATGGTTAATCCAATTTCAGGTTTGACCGACAGTACTGCCTATCAATTTTATGTAAGGGCAATCTGTGGCACATCAAACAGTATATGGGCAGGCCCATTTACCTTCTCAACGCTTCCTTTCAATTATTCCGCAACGGGGATAGTCAATGGAACCGAATGTTTCAACGCCACAAATATCATCACAGTCGCGGGAACGCCAAATACTTTCACGGTCGGCAGCGCCGGTAACGTGACCTTCATTGCCGGGACACAGATCAGCTTTTTGCCTGGAACCACAGTTGTAAGCGGCGGCTATATGAATGGCTACATCACGCTTACCAACACTTATTGCGGCTCAATCCCTGCCCCAATGGTTGCAGTCAAATCCGGAACTGATGAAACCCCTTACATAACCGAACATTCGTTATTTAGCCTATACCCAAACCCGACCAGTGGAAGTTTCATCCTTGTACAAAAAGGTGACAAAGCTTACGGAATTGTTAAAGTAGAGATTTACACCATGAACGGCGAAAAGGCGCTGACCGAAAAAATGACAGGAGAAAAGAAGCATGAATTCCGCTTCGGTGAAATGCCTGACGGACTCTATTTTATAAGGATAGTTGCTGATGATTATACTGAAACCATTAAACTGGTGAAAACCAGGTAACTATTACTTACTACTGAAAAGCCGGGATCCTGATTAACAGGGATTCCGGTTTTTTTTGTTCTGAATGGTCTGACCGCTAAACCAATTATTGACCATTATCGGCGACGCTACCGTTTGCAAATTAATACGTAGTTTATGCTGTTCATGTTTTTGACTGCTCGTGAAAGAATGTTCATTAAAGCAATCTGAAAAAACTATTTTTACACTGTTGGAACAAACGATTAATGGCGCGCTACCTGTGAATTCAGACACACAATTGCGCCGTGTCGGGAAAATTTTTTAATCAGCCTGATTTAAAGTTCCGATGATATCTTTCAACAGTTGATTAAAATTCATTCCACCATCCCGCTTTGGCGAAAAGCCTAGAACAACCACCACAAGATCCTTTGAAGGAATGATAAATATTCGCTGACCATCGTGTCCATTACAGAAAAACATATCGCCCGGAGCGTCGGGATACACCCTGACCCCGTTCAGCCAGAATGACGCCCCATATCTTCCTTTGCTATGCGCAGCAGGCGTGGCGGTGTAATTAACCCATCCTTCGGGAAGAAGCCGTTCGCCGTTTAAAACCCCGTTACGGAGATATAGCATGCCAAACCGTCCGTAATCCCGCGCGGTAGCATAAATATATGAAGAACCTGCAAGTAAACCTGATGGATCGGTTTCAAAAACAACATCGCTCATTCCGGTTTTATTAAACAATCGCCGGGGCGCAAAATCGTAATACGCCGCATCGGAGTTAAAACATCTGCGGATGACGAGGTCAATAATATTGGCTGTTCCTGATGAGTAGTACCAGAACGAGCCAGGCGGATGCGACAATCTTTTATTCAAGGCAAAACCGGCAAAGTCGGAGCTGCCATAAAGCATCATAGTTACATCGGAACGGTTTCCGTAATCTTCATTCCATTCAAGTCCACTTTCCATCTGCAACAGATTGTTCAAGGTAATTTTATTGCGCTCATCCGATTGCCATGCCGGAATCCCGGCTTTCCGGTCAAGACTTAAAAGCCCGTCGTTAACCAGAATGCCGACAAGCGCATTATTGAAACTCTTTGCAATTGACCAGCTCAGAAACCGCGTTTTTTCATTAAACCCCGGCTTGTATCCTTCTATAACACGAATGCCTTTGTGAATCGCCAGAAATCCAAAGGCATTTCCATGGTAACCGTTTTCATCAATCAGCTTTACCTTGATTTTTTGAAGCTCCGCTTTGTTGATGCCGGTATTGGAATCGTTAATGGCATTTCCAATATGCCGCGCCAGAGTATCCTCATTGACAAGACAACGAGGAACTACCGGAAATTTCCGGGTTTTCAAGGTCAGTTCATCGTCGCCGCGCAACAGAACGGCGCCAAACCCTTCCCGGTAAATAGCTTTTGATTTCCCCCATAAAAAAAAACTGGTAACGCTTTTTTCCTGGTAATTAATCTTATTCCGAACATATTTAATCATTGAAAAGTTTAGATCAACAGCCTCAACATTTTTTACATCCCGGTTGGAAATAAAAACGGCGGAACATAAGAATTTTGCCGGATATCCGGTGATAATGGGCATCAGGGAGTTTATGTAAAATACGCCATAGATTAAGCCGCCAAGGAATAAAATGCCGGTTGAATATAAAAATCGTTTTTTCATGAGTTGGTATTTCAAAACAAGCGAATTTAGCGATTAAATTTTCTGAGTTGACTTTTCATTGAAATTTTATTGGAGAGTAGCAATAAAGTTGCTTTTTGGTATATTGTTTTTTGAAATCAAACGTTAAAGTGATCATCGTATTGAAATATTGAACCTTTTGCAATTCCACATTAAAATTCGAAAAAATCATGAAAAAGCTCATCTGGACTGCGTTTCTGATAACATTCTTTACACTGTTTACCAATAGTTCAACCTATTCCATTGGCCCGCTTGATCCTGTCCGCCTAAACTCAATGACGCTAAATGTTGGCGTTGGCGCCGGCGCTCTGTATTTTGGAAATGGCGTCGGTTTCGGTCCTGCTATGAAAGTTTCTTTTGAAGCCGGGATGTGGGATTTGGGACCAGGAGTGATTACGCTGGGCGGCGAAACTACTTTTTCAATATTTAACAACCGGTATGGCAACGACTGGCGCGAATCGTGGTTCAATTTAATGATCGGGGCGCGCGGCGCTTATCATTATGGCTGGAATGTTGAAGGACTTGATACTTATGCCGGTTTCCCCGCCGGTATGGGTTTTTGTATTCATTCCTTCGATGATGAGATTGGTTCTCAAGGATTTCAGGCTGTATATCCTTACTTTGGATTCTTTTTCGGCGCCTCTTATTTCTTCAATAAATCCATCGGGATCAATGGTGAAGTGGGCTATAATTCTACTCATGCCAACATTGGAGTTGTTTTTAAACTGAAATAGAAATTTATGAAAAACCGCATTCATCCATGATCGTTTTGCGGTAATACCAGGATTATCCATCGAAACAGAAAAATCGGACAAACAGAAAATTTATGGGTAAAAAAGGCTACCAACAAAAACCTGCAACTAACCAACAAGCAAAGGTCAAGGTTCAAAAGCCAGGACTTAAAGATGCTCTCGACAAGTGGTGCGGTTCACATTTCCGGCTTCTTATCGCTCTGATTCTGGTGTTTTCTGTGGGAATACGTATTGCCTATTTTGTTCAATTAAACAACTCACAGTTGATCAATCAGCACAAATGGGATGAATCGGACATGTTCGTTTTCGATCAATGGGCAGATTCAATAGCAGGCGGCGACATTCTCTCTGAACGGTACATCCAGCCTGAACATAACTGGATGAAACAAATCGCCAACCTTTTTTTCAGAGATCATCCGGAGCGATTGCAGTATTATAAAACTCTTGCAGGACCAGACACTTTGGCGAACTCACCTTCAAAAATGCTTTGGGTTGACTGGTACGGAAAGAAAGCTTTTCCTCACGAACCGCTCTATGCCTATTTTCTGGCGTTTAATTATAAAATCTTTGGAAATGATGTTCGCTGGATTTTTATATGGCAACTTCTTTTGGGTGTTTTAACAAACCTGCTGGTTTTTCTGGTTGCCCGACGATATTTCGGAGAATTTACCGGAATTATAGCAGGGTTCCTTGCAATCTTTTTCGGTCCCCTTATGTTTTTTGAGATGACCCTTCTGCGGTCAACATTTGCAGTTTTCTTTACTATCCTGCTTGTTTACATTTCCGGCGTCGCATTACAAAAGAACACTTTTATGTGGTGGATCCTGGTTGGGGCTGTATGCGGACTTGCTGCCGCTGTTCATGCCTATTTTATCTTGTTTGCGGTAATATGGTTTATTTTTCTTTTCATTTATTTCTTAAACCATTGGAAAACACTGGGATTTGCAGTATGCGGTTGTTGCATCGGAATCATGGCGGCGCTTTCGCCAATTGTTATCAGGAATATCAAAACGGGCATCCCGCCGTTAAGTTTAAGCAACAACAGCGCTATCGGATTTATTACCATGAATAACGATAAGTTTAAAAGCTTTAACGGATGGATGATCGAACCCAAATACGTAATTGATATTATGTATGCCACCAACGGCGATTTAATCAAAACCATTGTCCCAACTTTAAAAACACACAAAAGCATTGGAAGTTATCTTGAACAGGTTTGGGATAAATTTCACGCAACCTTCAGTTGGTACGAAATCCCAAACAATGTGAACTTTTATTTTTACAGGGAGTTTACTCCGGTTTTGTACCTTACCTTTCTATCTTTCCTGATTATATCGCCTCTTGCTCTGGTTGGCTTATTCATTGCAATTTTGAAAAGAAAACAGGTCTGGTCACTATACTTAATGCTGCTTGTTCTGATAGTTCCAATGCTTGCATTCATGGTGCTTTCAAGGTACAGAATTGTTTTTGCAGTCGTTCTTATCCCTTTTGCCGCCTACACTATAGCCGAATTATTTACTTCATGGAAAGGCTGGAAAAACATTGCAATACTTGCTTCCATTGTAATTATCTCTTTTTGGACATCCCAACCGAGGAACGAACAAACAGTGAGAATAGCAAAACTCGATTATGCCGTAATGTTAGGCGTTCATTATAGCGATCGAATCCAAACCAGCGTTAATGATAAAAACTGGAAAGAAACGTCGCGTCTCTTTGATGATTATATAACTAAATATCAACCGGAAGCCATTGATAACATTAAACCATTCTACAGATGCCAGGACAGGAATGAAGCGGATATTTGGTCGTATTTCTCGCTGATTCATGAACGACGCGCAACGGTGTTTAACCTTGAAGGCGACACAATAAATGCAAAGAAGGAGGCAGATATTTCTCAAAAACTGAAAGAGGCGGCTAATTAAAACCTTAAATCAGCCGCCTCGAACTAATTCTTTTACAACAGGGGATAAAATCATTTCGCTATTTCGCTATTTCGTCTTTTCGCCATTTTACCATTTTTTCAGCAGCCCTTCCCCTGTGGCTTATCCCATTTTTCAGCAAAGCGGGCATCTCGGCAAAGGTTTGTTTGTGTCCGTCGGGTACAAACACCGGGTCATACCCGAAGCCATCTTTTCCTCTTTTAACCTCGATAATAACGCCATTGATTCTGCCTTCAAAAAAGTATTCCTTCCCATTCATGATCATGCATATTACGCACCTGAAGCAGGCTTTACGATTTTCGTTTCCCTGAAGTTCCAGCAAAATCTTGTCAACATTATCATCAAAGCTGCATCCTTCACCAGCGTATCGCGCTGAATAAACGCCGGGACGCCCGTCGAGCGCCTCGATTTCCAACCCGGTATCATCGGCGAAGCAGTTCATGCCTGTCTTTTCATAAATATACCTGGCTTTCTGCGCAGCGTTTCCTTCTATCGTATCCTGCGTTTCAGGAATATCTTCATTGATATTCACATCTCTCAAACTTAAAATCTGAACATCCAAACCCATGATTTCCCGGATTTCCCGAAGTTTGTGAAGGTTGTTGGTAGCGAAAAGTAAAATATTCATGGTGAAATTGTAAAATTGTGAAAACTTCGTTTTAGTCTTTTCCGCCAAAGTCAGCCGTAGGGTGAGGCGCTCGCGTATATGGCGCCGCCTCTTGGCTTGCAAAGTCACCTTTCAGATATTTAAAATACCCGGTAATTGCAATCATGGCAGCATTGTCGGTGGAATAAGGCAGCGGCGGGATAAAAATATTCCATCCATGCTTATCTCGCGCATCTTCCAGCGCTTTCCGCAAGCCCGAATTGGCGGAAACTCCGCCGGCAATTGCCACGTCAGGCTGCTTCATTCCTGGGAAGCGCCGTTTTAGTTCAATTACCGCCGATGAAATTTTAGCCATCAAAATATCAATAATTGCTTTCTGGATTGACGCACAAAGATCATTTAAATTGTTTTCGATGAATCCGGAATCTTTCTTTAGTTCATCCCTCAGAAAATAGAGGATCGAGGTCTTTAGTCCGCTAAAACTGAAATCAAGTCCGGGAATATTGGGCTTGGAGAACGAAAACCGCAATGGATTACCACCTTGCGCCAGCTTGTCAACCATCGGACCGCCAGGGTAGGGGAGTCCCATTATTTTAGCCGACTTGTCGAAAGCCTCACCCGCTGCGTCATCAATGGTTTGTCCAATGATCTCCATGTTGAAGTAATCAGTGATCAAAACGATTTGTGTGTGACCTCCAGAAACGGTTAAACAAAGGAAAGGAAACGAGGGAACCGGGTTAGTGTGTTCGGTATTTCTGATGAAATGACATAAAATGTGGGCTTGTAAATGGTCAACCTCAATAATCGGAATTTCCAATCCCAAAGCAAAAGCCTTGGCAAAAGAGCTGCCAACCAATAGTGAGCCGAGCAATCCGGGTCCGCGGGTGAAAGCGATAGCCGAGAGCTGTTTTTTATCTATATTTGCCCTCTGTATTGCAGTTTCAATAACAGGAATCATGTTTTGCTGATGAGCTCTGGAAGCCAGTTCAGGAACAACGCCTCCGAAATTCCGGTGGACTTCCTGACTTGCTGTAACATTCGACAGTATGACGTCGTTGTTAATTATAGCTGCCGAAGTATCGTCGCAGGATGATTCAATGCCGAGAATGTAGGTTTGCATCGCTTTAAGAAAAATGTTATAAAAACAGTCTCAAAAATACTGCTTTATTCGCTCACGGTGATATTAACGTTGTTAATCACCCTCTATTTGATTTTCAGGAGCCAGACGATGCAAACGTTGATGGTTCGGCTTGCTGCCGATTATTTCTCCAAAGAACTTAAAACGGAGATAAAGATTTATGGATTTGACCTCTCATTGCGAAACGGGCTTGTTATTGAAGGCATTTCAGCGCTCGATATGCACCGTGAAACCCTTTTTTCAGCCAACCGACTCAGCATCAGCCCCGGTTACTTCAGTTGGAAAAAGAGGAAACTGAACATCAGCCAGGTTGTTATTGATCAGGGAAAATTTCAGTTGCTCACACACAAGGGCGACAGTAATCTCAATCTGCAGTTAATCATTGACCATTTTGCCTCCACCGATACTACTAAGCCTGATACAACCGCTTCCAAACCCTGGGATTTGACTGTTTCTTCGGTAATCCTTGCGAATATGCACTTCAGGATGCAAGATGAAAATGCCGAACCGGTTTTGTCGGGAATGGATTTTACTAATCTCGACGTGAGCGGCGTCAACCTTGAATTGAACGACATTTCGTTCGATGAAATCAGCGTACACGCTACCATTAAACATCTTGCGGCAAAGGAGCGTTGCGGAATCGTATTGCAGAACCTCAGCGGTTCATTCCAGGTTGGCTCGCGTTTTCTCAAGGCGCATAAACTGAAAATTCTGACTGACCATTCCGACCTCTCCCTGAGTTTTGATTTCCTTTACAATGAATGGAGCGCCTATAACGATTTTCTGAATGCCGTGACCATCAGGGCGAAAATTGATTCTTCATTTCTCGACATGCAGGATATCGGCTATTTCGCGCCCGATCTTGCAGTGATGAAAGACAGGATAGCAATTTCCGGCGATATACGCGGAACTGTCAGCAATTTCAAGGCGCGAAACCTGAAACTTGCTTTTGGGAAAAGCACAATGTTTTGGGGAAACATCAACGCGCTGGGTTTGCCTGATCTTGAAGAAACGTTTGTTGATCTTAATATAAAAAAACTGACTACAAACCGTTCCGACCTCGAATCGTTTCTGCTGCCTGGCGATACTCGTCGTCTTACTTTACCAGGATTTCTCAAGAATGCAGGCGTGGTGAACCTCACGGGAAAATTTACCGGCTTCTACAATGATTTTGTCGCCAATGCCAAACTTAATTCAGCCCTTGGCAAAATCAGTACCGACATTTCGCTTATGCGCCAGAAAGGCAGTAAAACGCTGGGTTATAAAGGACGCCTCGATGTGCAATCGCTGGAGCTGGGAAAACTTACAGATAATCAGAAACTTTTGGGAAGAATTACCTGCCAGGCAGATTTGAACGGCAAAGGATTCTCGCTTAATGACGCCGATCTGAAAATGAATCTTCACATTGATTCGATTTATCTCAACCATTACAACTACTCATGTTTAACCCTTGCAGGCGTTCTTTCAGGAAAAAAGTTTAATGGCAATTTCAACATTGACGATCCCAATATTCGTTTTGATTTTAACGGATTAATAGATATGACCGATACGCTGCCCTACTTTGATTTTTCGGCAAAGGTGCATCATGCCAGTCTTTTCAAATTAAATCTGTTAAAAAGGGATACGCTTACTAATCTTTCAACCTCGGTGAAAGTGAATATCAAAGGGAATGATCTCGATAATCTTGACGGATTTGTAAAGGTTAAAAATACAACCTATTCCGAAGGGAAAAAAGTGATTATAATGGATGAGATTTCATTGCTCACGCGGCAGGATACGGCATCAGGAAAAAGCTACCATCTTCAATCGGATTTTGTTGACGCCGACATTACCGGTAATTTTTCATTTTCGGCGCTGATTCCTTCGTTGAGTACATTTATTCAGAATTATCTCGCCTCTTTTAGTCTCAACGATTCACTGATGGCACAACAGGGCTTTCAGAATAATCAGAAAATGAACTACAGTATCAGGTTTAAAAAATCGGATGAGGTCACTTCGGTATTTCTGCCTTTTCTGCGAATTTCGCCAAATTCTGTAATTCATGGCAACTATGATGACAGTAAGGATGCGCTTGTTATCAAAGGCGAATCTCCGTCGGTTTTTATCAATAACATCGAACTGGAAAACTGGTATCTCGACGCGGAAACCAAAAGGGATAACCTGTCGGTTACATCAGGCGCTTCGAGGGTTTATCTGATAAAGGCGTCAAAAACCGATTCCTTTGAAATCCGGCTGGATTCGCTGCTTTTGATTTCCGACATAAGGCACGACAGCATTATTTACAATATCAATTGGTCGGGAAAATCAAAGCCGAGTGTTGTCGGCGGCTTTGTAAGCTTTTACAACAATCCGGAGATAGAATTGAAATTCAATGATTTTGATGTTTCTCTTGACGATAAATACTGGAATATTGATCCGGCAAACAGGGTGATAATTGATTCCTCCATGATTAATATTTCAAAACTGATATTCCATTCGGGAGATCAATACCTTAAAATCAACGGCGCCATTTCCGAACAAGATTCAGATACCCTTAACCTCGATTTCAACAAAATTGATGTTTCAAAGATTGACCGGTTGCTTGGGCTAACTGCGGTTGATATTGATGGCATCCTGCAAGGTAATGTCAAGTTAATGGGCATTTACCGTAACCTGTCAGTTTTTTCCGACCTGCGAATCAATAAATTCAAATTCAATAAAGAGCTATTGGGCGACGCCACCTTCAAAGTGAATTTTGATAACGAAGCCTCCAGATTCAATATTCTTTCGAACATTATTTATACCGGAAATGTTGGCGTTAACATTCCTTTTTCGCTTCAGGGCAGCTTAATTCTAAATAAAAAGAACCCTACATTTGATTTTGATCTTTCTCTGAAAAATCTGAATCTGAAAATGTTTGGACCTTTTGTAAAGGATTTTATGTCGGGCGTTACCGGACAGGCATCGGGTAATGTGAAAATTCAGGGAAATTCGGCTAAACCTGTTATTACGGGGCAACTTCAACTGATGAGAACCGAGTTTAAGATTAATTACCTGAATGTACCTTATTCCTTTGCCGATGTAGTAACCATTGATACCAATGCTTTTATCTTCAACAAAATCACTCTGTTTGATTCTCTCGGACATAAATCGGTGTTAAACGGCAGGATAACCCATAAAAATTTCAGTAACCTGGCGCTTGATCTTCATATAGATATGGATGATTTTTCGGCATTCAGCAATACCCGCTCACAAAACAGCATCTTTTTCGGCAAAGCGCGCGCCAGTGGAACAGCCTCTATTTCCGGACCAGTAAACAATATCCTGATAAGCGTTAAAGCCACAAATGGAGGAAAAACGCACATCACTATTCCAATTGACCTTACGCGGTCGGTAGGACAAGCCGACTATATTATTTTTGTTGAGCCGGTTGTTGATTCAATCGTAAAGCCTATGGCGAAACCGGTAATAAATTCAACAGGTCTTGGACTCGATCTTGCTCTGAGAGTTAATGAGGACGCAGTAGTTGACGTTTACTTTCCGGGTCAACTCGGCAACCTCACCGCTTCGGGAAACGGAAACCTGCTGATGACAATGACGCCAACGACTCCTTTTACTTTATCGGGTAATTATAAACTTTCAAAAGGCTTTTTCCTTTTTCAACTCAAAAACTATGTCCGTCTGCCAATGTCTCTTATTGAAGGAAGTTCGATCAGTTGGGTGGGCGATCCAGCGGATGCAAATATATCAATAAGCGCCGTTTACAAAACAAAAGCTCCGCTAAAGGGAATTATCTCTGACCCTTCGCTTGAGGGGACACGAATCCAGGTTGATTGTATTATAAGGTTAACTGGAAAACTGATGAACCCTGATATCTCATTTGGAATTAAACTTCCCAATGCTGATGAAAATATAAAAAACCAGGTGTTTGCAGCTATTGATACCAACAATGCGGTGGTAATGGCAGACCAGGGTATATATCTGCTGGCGCTAAGTCAGTTTAAACCAGTTGTTGGGGCTTCCTCAAATGTGGATATGAGCGGAACCGCAATATCGCTGGTGACAAATCAGCTAAACAGCATGATCTCCCAGATTTCATCAAATGTTAGCGTCAACATGAATTATCAACCTGGTTCGGCAACAACCTCGCAGGAGTTTGATGTTGGCATTTCGACGCAACTTTTTAATAACCGGCTGCTCATTGACGGCACATTTGGGATGAATACCACAAGCGCCACTACTGCGCAGCAAACCAGCACAATAGTCGGGGATATCAACATCGAGTACATTCTTACGAAAAACCGCCGTTGGCGAGGCAGAGCGTTCAACCGGACAAATACCACAAGTATTTTATATAATAACTCACCATATACACAGGGAATCGGTATAAAATACCAACGTGATTTTTCAAACTTTGGCGAATTATTCAAATCCCAGAAAAGCAAATGAAACCCTTTACTGTCTATCGGTCCTCAGCCGGTTCTGGAAAAACCTTTACGCTCGTTAAAGAATATCTGAAAATTCTGTTAGAAAATCCAAATGATTTCAGGCATATCCTTGCAATTACCTTCACCAATAAAGCCGCCAATGAGATGAAGGAGCGAACTCTGAAGGCTTTGAAAGAACTTTCTGTCGCCGACCAGTCGGACGATCCTGTATCAGGCGCTCCTCTTTTACCAATGCTCATGCAGGAATCAGGGCTGGGGCAGACGGAAATAGCCGCGAAATCGAGGCAGGCGCTTGAAATGATCCTTCACCATTATTCCGATTTTGCCATTGGAACCATTGATAGTTTCTCTAATAAACTCATCAGAACTTTCGCTCATGATTTCAGGTTGCCCGTAAACTTCAACGTGGAACTCGAAACAGATGAATTGCTTTCCACTGCGGTGGAGCTGCTTCTTGAACGTGTTGGCGAAGATAAAGAGCTGACTAATCTTTTAGTAGGCTTCATTGAATCCCGGCTTGAGGAGGAGAAAGGCTGGAACATCGCT
>JAPLDO010000123.1 GCA_026391715.1 Bacteroidota bacterium | reverse complement strand
AAGCGGCCGCTACGACAATCAAAAAACTTATTTCTATTGAAATATAATCATGTTTCAGTAACCTCAGTTCTAAGCGGCCGCTACGACTTAAAAAATGAAATTATGGTCATATTCAATTTAGTGTTTCAGTAACCTCAGTTCTAAGCGGCCGCTACGACACAAAGGTAGAGATAAATCATTGATAATACTGTTTCTTCTGAATGTTTTTCCGGTTGCAATATGCCCGATTTATGCACCAACTAAAAAAACTCGGTTGCGCGGTCGCCCGTCCAATAATCAAGGTCTTTGAGCTTCCTGCCATCGTGATGCCTGATCTTCTCAAAATCCTTCGCGGCTATCGGTAAAACATAGAAACGGGAACCCTTTGCCAGCGGATTCTTCAGCAACTCCTTCAGTTTATTCCTGAATTCAGGGTTCTTGTTCGGATCGAACCACCCGAACCATACCGAATAATTCAACCTGAGATACCCGCACTGCTCCAAATTTCTGGCAACTTTCTGTAATGTACGGTCATGGGTGATGTCGTACATCAAAATATAAAAAGTCCTTGCCTGTCTCATAAATCTGTGATTCTTTCCTTTAAATACCTCACTTCGGTCAAAATATGGTTCTGCAACGTTGTCACCGATTCCCGGAACCGAATTCGCTCTTTCAGCTTTGAATTGAACAGCGAAATCAGTTGTTTCCGCCCCGCTTTGGAAATCAGTTTTCCGGTTCCTGTTTCTTCCAGGATATTTCCTGTTAATTCTCCGGAAAGCAGGTTGTCTATCAGGATTCGGTCGGCAACCGGCCTGAATGGTTCCATCATGTCAAATACGAGCGACGACATTTTATAACCGTCGCGGTGCATCACGCCAAGCGCCGGATCAAGCCCCATGCTTAATACCGCCGTTTCAACCTGGTTGCGCAACATTCCGTAAAGATAATTGACCGAGGCATTGAAAGAGTCGTTCGGCTGCTTTTTCACGCGGTTGGTGAAGTTCCACGGTTCCGGCAACTTCAAACCGATCAGTTGCCAGTAACGGCTCGCAGTAAATGCTTCAACAAACAGGAGGGTTTTCTTTGTTACAACCGGATCGCCGTTTTCCGAAAACTTTACTTTCATAAGTTGGGCGTCAATCTCGCGAAGCGCCTTTTCGAAATCGCCTGCCAGCGACGGTTTTCGGTCTGAAATAAAACTCAGGTTTGATTTTTGCCCGTCAATCTTTTTCAAGATGATGTTGTATGCCCAATCCATAGACTTGGGATGGGATGTATATTCGTACTGCCGCCTTCTCAAGGTCGAAATATTGATAAACCGCGGCGACCAGATCCGCGCCTCGGGTTTTCCCCAACTGTTGCAAATGATCACCGGGATTTCCGATTGGGCAGCTAAAACCAGCGCCGGGCTGCTGATCCTGCACGGCGCTGTGATCAAAACACTGCTGACCTTTGAGGGATGGATAATCCGCGATTCCGATTCGGCTTCGATCAGGAAACATTTGTTTCTGACGCTGAATTGAAGTCCTCTCGTGTCTAATACGATTTGCATTGCCGGAATCTAAAAACGTTCATAGCCAATGTATCTCCAACTAACGCTCTCTTCAAAATCCGGTTGATCGGTCGCCTCTTCCAACTGATGTAAAAGTTTTGTGCAAAGCGGATGGTGTTTGCCATACACACTCCCCACGAAGGCAATCTGTCCGTGGATGGTCTGCTTCAACTTTTCCAGCCAGTCTGAAATATGCCAGTCGGGAAACCGGTGGGCATACAAAAACACATTTGAAAGTTTCTGGATATTTTTTTCAATGTCCAACAAATATTCCTCCGGAATCGAAATGGTTTCGCCCACTACCAGCCCGGTTACCTCTTTGACGTCGTTTTCGCCGTACAGCTTTGTTTTTGCTGCATTGATCCTAAACCGATGTGAGTCGAGGATGGTCATTATTTTATCAAATTGGGTTGAGGTAATGGGCTGGTCGGATGAGAAAGTGAGATCGTCAACGTATCGGGTATAAACCACTTCATGATGTCTGCACCATTTCAGCAATTCCTGATCGAGCGCCATTGTGGCGAAATTCGAAAGTACCGGCGAAGTCGGGCTGCCCATGGGCAATCGTCTGTGCAGGGTGACAAATTTGACAAGGAATTCTTCCGTTTCCGGCAGAAACGAGAACAGCGAATAATCGTTGAACAGGTTTTTAAGTTTTTCGTCAGTGACCTGATAAAAGAATTCATCGAAATCGAGGTTCATCATGTATTTTTTCCCCAGATGACGTGTTGCATTCGTTACGATGTTCCGTTTATCCGCATCATGTTCATACGACCGTACGAAACCAAAAGCAGCGTCAGTTTTGTGGTCATAATAAATCCACTGTAATCCGTCCGACAATCGCCCCAGCGCATCTTTGAGAATTCCGAAGGGGTATTCAATGGTTCGTTTTTCGGCGGATCCCTGCTTTTTTCGCTGGAAAGTATGGTACATTTTCTCCGTTTCCAGTCCGAGCAGTTGCGGTGGTTTTACATACAGGTAAGAGGCCAGGTCGCCGATGGTTTTGACTCTGTCGAGGGACATGCTTTATCTCCTTAAAACTTCCGTTTCATGAAATCCTTTCAACCCTCCCGAAACCAAAGGCTTTCCCGTTTCCAAGTGTGATAAAATCCGGCAAATTGGCATTGGCGCTGAATTCAAATGAGAATGGTTGGTAATCGTGGCTTTTGTAAGGCAGGGATGAACGTTTCAGGTTGTCAACAGCAAGAATATTCACCCGCGTTTCTGAAAGGTCAAGGTCAAGGAATTTCCCGAAATCGTTGGTGATGTGCTTTGCCAACTGGCTTTCCAGAAACCCGATTTTTTCAATAAGCGTGAGGGTTTGATAACGTTTATAGGCATCGGATTTGAGTGGCAGCCAGTCAACCAGCCGGTAACGCTGTTCGGTATCGGAATTTTTGACCTCCCGTTCTTCGGAAAATGCCAGTTCAAACTTTAGCAGGAAATTTTTATTGATATCAACAGCCCTTTCAAAAGGTTCGAGCAGCTCCTTCAACGCCACTGCCCCTTCATTGATCCCGGTGACATAAAACCCGGTATTCAGGTAATGGTAAATGATGAGCGGGTACAGGGTTCGGGTGGCACTGGTCAGTTCATCGTGGTTGTGAAAAAGCTCCGTCCTCACCCCGGTCTTATGCAAACGGGCTTTGTTGGAGTTGTAGAGTTGGTTGATCACAACCCGGAGCCAGTCGGTGGCTGATTTGGGGGTGAAGGGGAGGGGGTGGGAGAGGAGGAAGTACGGTTTGGCGAAGTATGTAGTTATTTTAATCATTTTGGTTTCTATAGAGAGTTGAATTGGCCGTATCCGACATTTGTTTTGGCACCAATGCCAATGGTTGAAAGTACCTGTTTGAAAAAGAGTTCCTTTATCTCACTGGTCCATTCGCCCGATGTTGTCAAGCGAAACCGAAATTCGAAATCAATCCCCGATTTTACCTTAAGGAACTGTATAGGTTTCGGGTTCTTCAATAGGTTCGGTTGGTGCGGGGTGATGAAATCGCTGGCAAGGAATTCTTTGATGCCGTTCCTGGCCATATCGGGTACTGCATCGAAAAATATGTCCCGGCCTTTGATTTTGTCGTTGCCGAATATTTCGCTTATCAATGTTTTGATATTGGTCGGTGTAAGACCGGCAATGATGCTGTTGATAGTTTCCCTGTGTGGGAATAGCGTGTTGTTTTTCTCGGCTTCGAGCAATTCTTTTAAAATGAATGCAACTGCCGCTACCGGTTGGTCGCTAGTGAAATTCTTCCCATCTTTTACATCCGTTTCAAAAACCGAACGGCATACACCTTTCACCGAACTGCCCGGTATTACAGGTTGCCCTGTTGTGTGGTCGAAAAAAAAACCCAACTTGAAATCGCCCTTGGCTTTGGTATCGTGCGTATATCCGCTGCCCAATAGGAGGCCAGGATAGGTGGTGCGCAACGAAAATCGTTGGGTTGCATAGCTGTTGCAGATTTGGCAAAAGCTATCTGCCTTTTGTTTGTACAAATCGGCATATAAGGCATCAAAAGGGGATTTCTTCTTCTTGTCTTTGTCGTCAACAAATATTTTCAACTCTTCAACCTCCCCATCCCTTTCTATCACAAGCCTGCTTTTGGAAGGATTTTGCTGGTTATCCTTTTCTTTCAAAATTGCCTCTTCCTTATAAACCTGTTTATAAAAAAGCAATCCCAGGTTGGGGGCTTTGTATGTTTTCCAGTTGCTCATGGCCGGGCTTTTTGAGTCTTTGGAAAAATGCGTATCGCCAGTTTTAGAGCCACGGCTGCATCGCTGATGTTATCAGTCCACCGACTTATTTCCGCCCGGTTGCTTGCAGTGGTGAAAAGTACCCTTACCTTTTCCAATAACGAACCGGTAAGCCCGTATTGTCTCTGCAAAATGAATTCGATACAATTGATCACAAGATGCCTGTCGCTGGCGCTATCCCCTTTCTGTGAATAGAAAATGATGCTCGGCAACAAGCCTGCGCTGATGATTGATGCACCGAAAGAAGAGATGTAGCCGTTGAATTCCCTATCTATTCTTTCAATGCCATCCGTTTTGTCCTTTTTAAGCAGTTTCTTTTCTTTTACTGCTTCAATCGCGGACGGTATCAACTTTTGGATTCGTTTCATATCGTTGTTTTTATAGGGTGGTTTTATAAAACTTGCACAACCCATATCCTATCGTGGCGTTGCCCCCTATCTGGATCACTCCCGAAGTG
>JAPLDO010000100.1 GCA_026391715.1 Bacteroidota bacterium | reverse complement strand
CCGGTTGAAAAAGGCGCGGGCGATGCAAAAAAAAGCGCTGAAAGAAAGAGTAAAGGATTACAAACAAAAAGCCGCTGAACAGGTAAGGCTACTTGCTGCACAGTTTGATTTACAAAATAAAGAGTTGACTATTAAAAACGAGGAAAAAAAGATTCTGGTTCAACAAAATCAACTTCAGAAAACTGAGCTTTGGCTTGCAATTACTGCATTGTTGGTAATTATGTCAATTTTTGTAATGTTGTTTTTACAGCATCGAAACAGAGTTAAATTTCATAAAGAAAAAATTGACTCAGCAAGAAGGATCATTGAAATGGAGGAGAGTGAAAAGGGTAGAATAGCGAGGGAACTTCATGATCTTACAGGGCAATTGGTGCTGGGAATTTCGGGCATGATTGAGAATATAGAGTTTTCTGAACCTGAAATCAAACAACTAATCAACGCCAGAATAAAGGAGTTGGGTACCAGTATAAGGCGAATTTCACACCGGATGAATCGTGCAATGATTGAGCATTTTACTTTTTCAGAGTTAATAACGGGGCTTTGCCTGGATGTTCAGAAATTAGTTGGTCTGAAAATAAGCTTTGAGATTCCGGAGGAATTACCTGAACTGCCAAACGAATTGGTTCTTCATTTTTATCGAATCTTACAGGAACTACTTACTAATGCAGGAAAATATGCCAGGCAAAATCCGGTTAGCATTGTCATTTCTTACCAACATGATGAACTTTCACTACTTTATATAGATCAAGGGCCTGGTTTCATTCAAAAAGAAAAAAGCAAAACCGGCATGGGCATCCTGAATATTTATGAAAGAGTGAAACTTGTCAACGGGAAAGCAACTTTTAAATCAGAGCCAGGTATTGGCACACGGTGGGAGTTTTCTTTTCCTCTTGAATCGAAAAAGGCTGTTAAAAGTTAAAGGAAATTAAATTTATGATCAGACTTTATATCATCGAAGATCATCCGGTTATTGTGTCAGGATTAAAGGGTTTATTTCGTCCCTCGCGCGATGAAATTGAGATTACCGGTAGCGCTACCGATGTAGAAGATGCAATAGTCAAAGCCGATCCGACAGCATTCGACATTTTTTTACTCGACCTTTGGATTCCAAATGCACACCCTCTTCTAAATGTCAGAAAACTAAAAGAACATTTCAATCACAAACCTATCGTTATTTTTACTTCCGAAGATTCTTCTTCCTGGCAACGAAAAATGTTTGAGGCTGGAGTAATGGCTTACATGCTGAAAAATGCAGGTAAATCTGAAATCAAACTCACACTCGAGAAAGTTATGAAAGGTCAGGTTGTTTTTTCCGGCTCCTTTGAAAACGAAAATGAAAGAAAATCATCTTCGGTATTTTCCGGTCAGACTTTTCAACTTACGGCAAATCAAAAGGAGTTGATAACTCTGCTTTCTTCTGGTCTTACCCAGCAACAAATAGCAGACGCCAAAAAAACCAGCGTTTCAACCGTAGAGAAAACTCTGAAACATGTCCGTGAAAAATGCGGAGCTAAGAATAATGCTGAGCTTGTTAGGAATTTACTTGAAAAGGGATATATCTGAGAGAACTTCATAATGAATAGTGGCGTACAAATTATTTATCTATGGATCACGTTAAGAACAGTTTAGACTATTTTTCATTAGCTTATTATTACGGATACCCGTAATATATTTTATGGTATTCCGCTATTGCATGATTCATTCAAACTACTTATCTTTGTTGCAAAATAAATATATTCACTTTATAAATTTACGCTATATGAAAAAGTTAACTTTACTCGCTATTATTATTTTCTTTATCGGGCTGAACAGCTCTTTTGCTCAGACTCCGGTTGTGAACCCAATACCTTCCTTTAATTTTCCAATGAATGAGCCGTTAGCGGTCTTTCACGAAGGCAAAATAAAAAGCGCTAATCGTGAGAAAAGGGAAATGGATGTGATGGTCACCACAAGGTCAACGAATATGGGTTCTATCTATGCCACTGTGTATGTATTCAAAATTAAGCCGAATAAAATTCTTGGACCGTTTATTGTTTTTTCCGGCGACGAGCTCGAAGTACCAATTGATAACAGTAAATGGGGAGTTACTGTAGAATGCACTGACCCAATTGATGTGAGTGTTTGGACTGATTAACCTTTTTAGCATATAGTGTAATATATTACCATTAAAGTTAGTTATTCTGTAGTTTTTGGTGTTCCTGATCAAAATATTTGGTCAGGAACATTTTTTTTATAGCATATTTGTAATCCTGAGAGAAGCTTATGTACTGAAAACAAATAAAGGTGAAAATCAGAATATAATTTTTTATGATTTTTGAATACATGCTATAAACTAAACGATGAATTAGTAAAGTTAAGAAAATGCGTTTAAATGTCTTTTCTATTCAATCAATGCCGATTAGGCATGAATGGTCAAGATGGAAGTAAATGTCGGTTACTGTCGGTAATTTTATAGTTATGTCCTTTATGCCTACTGTTTGATGATCTTCAAAGTTTCAGACTTGTCACCAGTTATCACTCGGATAAAATACACTCCTGATGGTCTATCTGATAATGAAAACGCATGTTTGTGTTCACTGGTAAGTGTTGCCGTTAGTATCTTTTCACCCATGATTCCATAGACATTCACCATGATCTTATCCACTGGGGATTCACCGTTTATCTCAAAAAGAAAGTTACCGGTGGTTGGGTTGGGGTACACTTTGAAAAATTTATTTGACGACAAGTTTATTCCCTTTTCAGACTCATTATTGTTATCTTCATCGCTTGTATTTATCAGACTTTTGGGATTACTACAAAATACACCGTCTGTTGATATATAAGCGTGTAGGTTTCCACTTGAAACAGCAACAGTTGTGGGATACATGTGAACTACCTGTCCAGCGATAAGGTGGACATTACCCCCACTCTGAACTGCAAATATGTTTCCATTGCCTGCAGTTGATATAGATTGCGCTGCATTAAAGCAATTGTTTTGTCCATTGGTGATTGTCATGCTTCCAAGTGGAAGGGTTGAAGGTGGAACAAGGTTACAATACTGACTATTTGTCGTAATGTATCCATGCAAATAGCCACCCTGAAAAGTCTTTGCTCCAGACAAGAATTGAATTTTCTGTCCGGCAATTAAACTGGCGCTGGCGCCATTTTGGACATTGAATGTTGTTCCGTTACCCGCAATTGTAATGATTTGGCTGGCATCAAAACAATTTCCTGTTCCATTTCCAAGAGTCATGTTCTGCAATGTCCTGTTTGCCGGCACACTTGTAATAACAGAAAAATTACCGTTACAAAAATCATTTCCGTCGCTAGTTGCAATGCTTGAGATCCTTATACCGTAATCAGATGCAAGTTGCAGGTTTGCAGGAATAGTCCAGGAGAAAGTTCCTGTTGACGGTGTAGATAGTGTGATCTGCTGGGAAAAAAGACCTGCTTTGTACAGATCAATTTTAACATTTTCAATAATATTATCACTCCAGGTAATTGTATGTGTGGAACCCTGTTGCCAGGATTCCCCTCCGTTGGGGCTGATGACAGTTATGAGGGGACTTGGTTGCCCTTGGTTCAGGATGAAAGGTATGGCATATTTCATCCGGATTCCCCCAACATCCCAGGTTACGCCTTGTGCTGCATTCATAAAGGAAGAAATGATCATATTGAAATCCAGAGTATATATACCGGCTCCATTGTGATCGAACACAAAATCCTGTTCAGGCATGACGTTGTTTGAATTTGGCGCAATCGGAACGGAAATGTTATTGAATACATTATAGGGATAAGTGTCGTAAACCAATCCTGACGCCCCCTGATGGTTATTCCAGATGGAAAGGTAATCAACTGGAGTGGTTAAATGCCCGATTGTCGTAAAAAAGGTCGTTGTTGTAAGGTTATTGATTAACGGGATTATCTCTATGGTTTCACCAGGCTCCGCAATATCATCATTATCACCGTCACTGTCAGGGAATTCATCGTCGTCGATAACAACCATTGTAAATTGAAGGAATGGGATTTTGAAAGCGCTGAACCATATACCGTTTTCAATGAACGGATCTTTTAGAGTCAGGGTAAATTTAATTTCACCGTTTGCAGGCAGTGTATTCGGAACTACTATTTCAAATTCATCCACGCTCCAGCCTTTTACGCCTGCTGAAACATTGTTAAATGAGGCAAGGCTGTCTGTTATAACAACCCCGGGAATCGTAGCGCTTATTTTACCATTTAATGCAAAAAGGTTCTTATTGGTTGTGTTCGTGGCCTGTAGCTTAAAGCGGACCTTTCTGCCAGGCCCGATTAAGTTTTGTGGATTATCGGGATTTGCAACAACATTCTGGTAAAATTCTATTCTTGAAAAAGAAGCGGAATCTGTAGCCTGGATCAATTGATTATTCCCGGCAGGCGGTACGCCCATATTCAATGTAAAAGGTAAGCAGTACTTTGCATTAATACTATTTGCCAGCGTGTTTAACACAAGTTGAAAAACAGGTGAGTTGTTGCCCGCCGATTTTTCAAAAACATAATCCCATTGAGGAATATAGTTATCACTCATCGCAGTGAAATTGGCATAAGCATAGGCGTCCATTACAGTTTGAGTTGACCCGGCATGGTTGTTCCAGATTGTTACAGTTGGTTCTGAAGTGACAAGTTGTCCGGTGACGCCGCTAAATCCAAAGAAAGAATTGTTTTTGACAATCGGAACTATTTCTATTGTTTCAGAAGATTCAGCAATAGAGTTATTATTCCCCTGACTATCAAAAAAACTATCATCATTGATGAAAACACGGGACAGAAGTGGGAACGGAATCCAGAAATTACTAACCCAGGTTGTGGTTGTCACAATCTCATCTTTCATGGTAAAAATAAATTCCACCTGTCCATCCGGCGGGAATTCATTGCTGAGTTCTATTTCATATTCATCGAAACTCCATGCATATTGTCCCTGTAGGATATTATTAAATGTTCCCATGCTATCTGTAACTGTAATATATGGACTGGTTGTCCTGATACGGCCTTTTAATGTAAGCAGATTCTGAGAATAATTGTTTTGCGCCTGTATCTTAAGGCGAACTCGTTTCCCCGTCTGGATAAAATTTTGCGGGTTTGTATTGTTTGGCGTCACATTATCATAAAATTTGATATTTTTATTTGGGACACTCACGCTCGCAATAGCAAAAACGTCACTTACTTTATAAATGCATGACGGGTAAGCATTATCGCTCACCCTTATTTTACAGTTTACGGAAGGAATATTTGGGACTGTCCACAAATATCCCACCGTTTGGGATGCCGGAACACTTGTAATATTGGTCCAGGTGGATCCTCCATTTGTCGAATATTCAAGTTTATAGGTTTGTGGATTATATATTGTCGGATTGGTAACTGCCCAGTTTATTCTCTTTTTAAAGCCTATCGGAAAAACCTGACCAGAAATCGGTTCGTTAAAATTGATCACGATATTGTTCTGAATACTGAATCTTTGGCTGGTGTCTGCGATGCCTGGATAGCCAGAACCAGTAATCCTTACGTTGCAGTAAGCAGACATTGTGCAGGGAACTGTCCAGTTGTAGTAACCTGAATTTGTCGTTTCATTTATGATTGTTTGCCAGCTTGCCCCATCGTTTGTGCTGTATTCTAATTTCACCTTATAATATGGATTGTCATTTTGAGCGTTCCACGATATTGTTTGCTGAGAACCTACCTGTAAAATAGAATTTAACACAGGACTTGTAAGTGTTATTATCGGCAAAGGCAACATTTTCATAATGCTTGGCTCCCAATTACCAACTGCATATCCTGTATTGTTATCAGGGAAAGAAGCATCATACAAAACATTTGCAAGCTGTGCATTAGTCGGACCAACAGACATCAATGCCCATGTGTTGCCGGCATCAGTGGTTTTTGCAATTCGTGCTTCATAACCGCTACCCCCAACCAAATATCCTGTGTTCATGTCTGAAAAAAAAATTCTACCAAAAAAACCCGAATATATAGTGGTCCAGTTAGCCCCAGCATTCGTTGTCTTCTGGACGTAGCCTTGATTCCAGCTTGAATATCCTGTGTTTGCATTTGTGAATTGAATTGACATAGGATAACTCCCGTAGGTTGAGGCGCTGATTGACCAAGTTGCACCCCCATTAACTATTTTAATTATATATCCGTAATTACCATTTTTACCTCCAAGATAACCTGTATTTGCATCAGTGAAATAAACCGAATAACTTTCACTCAAAAAAGGATTAAAATATGTCCATGTATTACCACCATCAATTGTCCTAATAAAGTTATAATATCCCACAGCATAGCCTACATTCATAGTTGGAAAATAAATGTCCT
>JAPLDO010000007.1 GCA_026391715.1 Bacteroidota bacterium | reverse complement strand
CGATCATCTTCTGCGGGACCCGTGGACTCCTGAGGAATGTCCCTATCCGCAGCATCGGAAATTTTGAAACGGAATACCTTCATTTTCTGGAAGCAAACCACCCGGAATTGCTGAAGAACCTGAAATCAGGACAACTGCTTGATGACGATTTAAAAACCATGGAACGGGTAACGAAAGAGCTATCCATCAAATACGAGGAGAAGAAATAACAGCAAGATATGCCCGGACTTAAGGAAGTACGTATTCGGATAGCATCGGTTAAATCGACCCAGCAGATCACCAATGCCATGAAAATGGTGGCGGCATCCAAGTTGCGAAAAGCGCAAATGGCCATTATCAAGCTGCGACCTTACGCTGCCAAGCTCAGGGATATTCTCCAGAATCTGAGCGCTACAATTGACAATTCCGACGAGAATATTTTCTCGCAGGAGCGCAAACCTGAAAAGATCCTTTTGGTGGTTATCGCATCAAACAGAGGATTGTGCGGCGCTTTCAATTCAAACATCATCAAAATGGCGGTCAACCTTGCCGCAACAGAGTACAACTTACAGAATAGCAAAAACCAGGTCAGTTTTATCACCATCGGACGCAAAGCTACCGAATTTTTCCGCAAAAGAAAGTACCAGGTTATCGAATCGCAAGATGAACTTTTCGACCAGTTGACATTTGCCAATGCCTCAGTTATTGCCGAAAAACTTATGAAATCCTTTGCAGTTAAAGATTATGACCGCATCGAGTTAATTTACAATCAGTTTAAAAATGCCGCCGTCCAGAAACTTATCGTTGAACAATACCTTCCGATAGCTCCGCAACAGTCCCCGGTTGTATCTAAGGAACCAACTGCCGCAGCCGATTACATTTTTGAGCCGGGCAAAGAGGTTATAATTCGCGAACTGATTCCGAAAACTCTGCGAATTCAACTTTTCAAAGCCATCCTCGATTCTTATGCATCCGAGCAGGGCGCCCGTATGACCGCCATGAACAAGGCAACCGAGAATGCCAAAGACCTGCTGCGCGATCTCAACATTTCTTACAACAAAGCCCGTCAGAATGCCATCACAAACGCCATCCTTGAGATCGTTTCGGGGGCGGAAGCCCTCAAAGGGTAGAAGAACACAGGCAGACCTGTCAGTGTCGGCAGAACCATACAGTGTCTGAAGCGCCTGTTTACGCAAGAAACCCAAACAGCCATAAGGGAATTCTATTTCCGGAGTCGTATTCGATATCATCTGCCACAACGTATCCGTTGGGATGATCCTGCAATTGGCTTCCGCCTTTCGATTTACCGCCAATTTCAAATAACCATTGGTCATCTGCGAGAAAATCACCTGAAGAAGGGAAGGTTACCGTGTGATTCTGCGAAACCTGGTTAAGGAAAAAAGTTTCCCGAAGGTTTCCTTTCTCAGTATTGGCAGTGGTTAGCGCGTACATGTGGTTCGGATGATAGAGGTAAATTTTTTCAGGTTTTTGCATCCGGCTAATCCCTTTTGTTGAAGCGTGAAGGAGCATGATAATCCTGGCATCCTCAAGAAGGTGGAAATATTGAATAATTGTATTGCGGGCAATACCGGTTTTTTCACTCAATTTATTAATGTTGGGTTGAAAAGGAACCCCTTCTGAAATAATGGAAAGCAAGAGCCTCATTTTTTCAACACTTGCCATGGGAAGGTTGATAATGCCAGGAATGTCTGATTCCAACACTACATCAATCGTTCCGGCAAGTTTCTGAAGATATGCCATTCGGTTTTCCAGAAAATAGGGAAAATAGCCATACCGGAGGTAATCGTTGAACAACTTGATTGGTTTTGTTACTTTATTGATTTCAAGACAGATTGGAACATGATTTTTCAGAATATCTTCCAAGGAATATGAAGGGAGCATTAAGCCCTGGTCAAAAAGGATAAACTCCCGCAATGACAAGCCGTGCATCTCATACATAACAGCCCTGCGGCTCAAATCTGCTTTCGCTTTGTGCAAATCAATCATTGATGAACCAGTGAAGACAACTTTCAGGTTTGCATAATCGTCATACAGGTTTTTAATTTCATTTGCCCAAGATTGATATTTGTGAACTTCATCCAGAAAAAGATACTTTCCCCCGTTCCGGATGAAATCTGCAACCAGGTCAACCAAATTATGCGCGGCAAAATAGATATCATCCAAACTGACGTATAGTACCGACTCGTTCAGGGGTAAACGTTTCTTGATATATTGTAAAATCAGGGTCGTTTTACCACAACCCCTGCCTCCGGTAATGCCGATCATCCGGTTGGACCAATCAACCTTATCAATGAATTCGCGAACGATTCGCAACTCCGTATCATTGATTTTCTGATAGAATTTTTCCCTGAGACGTTCCATAATTTGCTTTATAGAAAGAGCAAATATACGAACATATTGCTTTATGCATATAGCAATATGTTCGTCAGCCACTCCCGAGCAAGTATTATTTTGATATTTTTTCCTCTAAAAATCAAGCGGATTTTTATGTGGTGCGTGAATGAATCACAATTATTGAGCCTACTCTGAAAAGTGGGTATAAAAATCAAAATTTGGCTACGAACCCGGAATGTCAGCAACTTGAATTGCCACTACCTTAAGTAGTGGCAATTGATAATTAGATAGTTACTGGACTTTAGTCCAAATTGTTTCCTTTTCGGAGTGGGCTCAAGTCTGAAATTCCAAAACCTTTCTTTCAAGGCTTTTTAAACCATGCCTCTCTTTCTTTTCCCTCTTGGAATTTGGAGCTTGGAATTTTTAAATGCTCGATTTTATTTCGGTTTCATTGAAATATTTTTCTGAAAATCATTCAGTTTTAAAAACTGTCGTATGTTTGTTAAGGAAAAAACTGGGTTAGATCGCTAAAGCTCGGTTTATCAGCAACTTGAATTGCCGCTACCTTTAGGTAGTGGCAATTGATAATCAGATAGCTATTGGGCTTTAGCCCAAAATGGTGCATTTTTTGAAAAATTTCTTTTATTCACCCTTAAAATTTCACACTATGAAAAAACGATTACTGTTATTCGTTGCCATGTTTATTGTTGCGGTGCAACTCATGGCTCAGGTTGGCATAAATGCCGACAACAGCGCGCCGGATGGATCGGCGATGCTCGATGTAAAATCTGTAAACAGGGGCTTTTTGCCGCCCCGGATGACTACCGAACAGATGAATTCCATCGTTACGCCTTTGGAAGGACTGCTGGTTTACAACACTTCCGTTAATTCACTTTATTGGTTCAATGGCACAACCTGGAAGCGGTTCAACGAATTCAGTTACACTGAAACCGACCCAATTTTTGGAGTTCATCCTGCCAGTGGAATTACTTCCGGTAATATTGCCAACTGGAACACAGCCTACGCGAACCGTCTGATTTCCTCAACCGGTACAGCGCCATTGACCTTAACCTTGTCGAACAATCAACTGTCGGGCTCTATCTCCGCCGCTAATTCCACAACCAACGGCTATTTAAAATCAACCGATTGGAATACCTTCAACAACAAGCAAAATTCCCTGACCTTCGGAAGCGTTACCTCCGGCGATATGTCCACTACCGGCAACGGTATGGTGGTTGGAGGCGGATTGAACCTGACTATCACCAAAGGCAACCTCGCCGAAACCGCCTCCTCGGTATTGACAATTGCCGGAGGAACAAATGCCGTACTTGGAACAGGTACAACCATCTCGGTAAAACAGGCAGCCGCGAGCCAATCGGGTTATTTAAGCGCTGCCGACTGGAACAACTTCAACAACAAAATTTCGAGTCAATGGACTGCCAACGGGACAAAATTGCATTACAATTCCGGCAATGTCGGCATTGGAACCTCGAACCCGCAAAGCAAAGTTGATATAGCGGGAAATGCCGTGATCGGGTCGGTTTATTCAGGAATCAACGCTGCGCCTGTGAATGGTTTATTGGTTGAAGGGCAGGTTGGAGTAGGCACTTCATCACCTTCAGCATCTGCCGCCCTGGATATTTCCAGTACAAATTCGGGCATTTTAATTCCCCGGATGACAAACGCCCAGCGCAACGCAATTTCCTCACCTGCCGAAGGGCTGATGGTAATGTGTACAAACTGCGGCTTTGGCGGGGGCGCTGAATTGACTTTTTATTCGAGCGGATCATGGTACACAATACCAAAGCAGCCACAATGGACCTGCGGAATGCCAATTACCAAAAATCATACTGCCGGAGATGTGTCGCCTGTTACTAAAACAACGACCTACGGCACTGTTACCGGTATCCCTGGCGAAGCGGCAAAATGCTGGATTACCAGCAATCTCGGCTCTGATCACCAGGCAACTGCAGTCAACGATGCAACTGAACCATCGGCTGGCTGGTACTGGCAGTTTAACCGCAAACAGGGATATAAACATACCGGCTCAGCGCTAACCCCTGCATGGACAATAACGAGCATCAGCGAAAGCTCCGACTGGCTAACCGCCAACGACCCCTGCAACCTTGAACTTGGCACTGCATGGCGAATTCCCACATACACAGAATGGTACAATGTTGACAACACCGGCGGCTGGACCAACTGGAATGGCCCGTGGGGCTCAGGGCTGAAGCTGCATGCTGCCGGGGTTCTTAACGACAGCGGTGGTTCGCTGAACTACAGAGGCTCAGGCGGCAACTACTGGAGTAGTACGCAGAACAGCTCGACCCACGGCTGGAACCTGGGCTTCAACAGTGGCGCCAGCATAACGAGCTACAACGTAAAGGCGTCCGGCTTCTCCCTGCGCTGTTTGAGAGACTAGGTGCACCCAGACGCACATTAAACGACCGGGAA
>JAPLDO010000217.1 GCA_026391715.1 Bacteroidota bacterium | reverse complement strand
ATAGCGAAATAGCGAAATAGATTGAAAAGATTGGCGTTGCAAAAGAATCCCGTAGGGATGACATGATTATTGAAAGAGATTTAATAAGCCTTAATAACGATCAACTTGTTTAAGATTTCCGCTCTGTAGGAGCGGAATTTCAATGTTGTACAACGTAATCTTAATTGCAAATGACAAATAATAAAGTGCGCAATTTTTTCCTGATGGCTTTATTTTTAGGATGTTTACTACCGGTAAACGCCTTCAACCCGCCATCATTCCGGATCGCTTTGCTAAAGTATTCAGGCGGCGGCGACTGGTACGCAAATCCCACCTCACTGCCAAACCTGGTAAAGTTCGCTAATCGTAACCTCCTCACCAACATCAGTGAAGATATCGCCACAGTAGATGCAGGAAGCCCTGAGATTATGAATTATCCATTTATTCATTTAACCGGACACGGGAATGTGATCTTTTCGGATCAGGAACTCCAGAATCTTAGGAATTACCTTATCGCAGGAGGATTTCTTCACATTGACGATAACTATGGACTCGATAAATTCATCCGTCCGCAGTTGAAACGTCTTTTCCCTGAACTTGATCTTATAGAATTATCATTCGACCATCCGGTTTATCATCAGAAATATAATTTTCAAACAGGACTTCCAAAAATTCATGAACACGACAACAAAGCGCCACAGGGATTCGGGCTGATTTATGAAGGGCGGCTTATCGTTTTTTACACTTATGAATGCGATTTGGGAGATGGTTGGGAAGATCCGGGCGTACATGGAGATTCAGAACCAACAAGGACAAAAGCGTTGCAGATGGGAGCAAATATCCTTCAATATGTTTTTACGGCAAAATAAGAATGGGTAAACTTTATGAAAAACTTGCCGAGGATGTTCGGTTTGTTGAAGGGCTGAAGGCTTGTCTCAATTGCGGAACATGCACAGCTATATGTCCGGCGGCGGAATTTTACAATTATCAGCCGCGCAAAATTGTTGACATCTTACAGAATCGCGACGATAGTCAGATTGAAGAACTCCTGAAAAGCGACACTATCTGGTACTGCGGCGAATGTATGTCCTGCGTTACGCGTTGTCCAAGGGGAAATGCGCCAGGGCTGCTGATCACCGTTCTGCGCTCGCTTTCCCAGGAGCTGGGATATTTTACTGAATCGGAAAAAGGACGACAGCAACTGGCAATAAAGAGAACAGTGGGCGAGTGGATCCTTAAATATGGTTATTGCCTCTATCCTTCGCAAATTTTACCGGAAATGCATCCCGAACAAGGACCGATATGGGAATGGGAACACGAACACATTACCGCAGTAATGGAGCGACTGGGAGCAAACTATATGAAAACAGGTCCCGGAATACTCAGGAAAATACCTCAGGAAGACCTGGATGAAATTCAACGAATATTTGATGAAACAGGCGCGACTGAACGATTCAGGAAAATTGAAGAATTTTCCGCCGCTAAAGCTCAGGAGATGAAACTCGGTCTTAATGAAACTCTTGACAACGACTATATCAGGCATATTTACACCTCCAACACAAAGGATCACACAAAAGAATCATGAACATCGAGGGAAAACGAAATATATGGGCAACTTACCAAAAAGAGATCGCTGGCGACCGTTTCTTTTATGTAAGAAGTTGTGTCAGGCAGAATTTCTTTCCAGGATCGGAAAAGACATTTCTTCGCATTATGAAGGAGGAGTTGAAAAAAGAGGTGTTTGAACATGCAGCGCATACAACCTGTTCGGGAATCGGATACCACACCGACGTTGTTCCTTTTGAAACCGCCATGACTATGGTGGCGCGCCAGTTTGCTCTGATGACCGAATCGGGTTACGAAAATTTCACCACCTCCTGTATAACCTCATTCGGGCTTTATGCCGAGATTCTGGAAACATGGGCGCATTTTCCGGAAGTGGAGGAGCGTATCAGGCAACATCTGATTAAAGCCACCGGGCGAACATTTATCAAACCTGCAAATCTCTCTCATGCAAGCGATGTGATTTTTAAATTCAGGAAAGAAATTGGCGCCGTCAGCAAATTCAGGCTTGTCAACAAATACACCGGAAAACCTTTGCAGGTAGTGGAACACATCGGTTGTCACTATTCAAAAATGTTTCCCAATAAGGGTGTTGGCGGAGCTGAATATCCTTATGTTTTGATCGGTATGATCGAAGACTGGGGAGGAGAAGTAATTGATTACCCCGAACGTCGCCATTGTTGCGGGTTTGGCTTCAGGCAATATTTGGTTCAGGCAAACCGCGGATATTCGATAGCTTGTTCCAAAAAGAAATTTGAATCCATGGCGCCGTATAAACCCGATTTCATCCTTACCAACTGCCCTGGCTGTCCGATGTTCCTCGACCGTTGGCAGTACGCGCTCAGCGAAATGGAAGGAATCACTTATGGAGAGAACGGGCTGGGAATCCCGGTTCTTACTTATGAAGAACTGGCGGGAATGTTACTTGGATATGATCCCTGGGATCTCGGTATGCAGGTGCATCAGGTTCCGGTAGAACCTTTGCTTGATAAAATTGGTATTCCTTACGATTCGCAACGAAAATTTCTGACCATTGACGGAAAAAGTATGGGACAACCTGAATCGCCATCTTTTCTCAAATTTTACCAGCATGAATAAACAGGTAGTCGTCATAGGCGCCGGCGTGGCAGGGCTAACAGTGGCAGGAGCTCTGGCGGAACAAAATATCAAGGTTATTCTTATTGAAAAAGAGGCTCAAACCGGCGGACATGTTAGAAACTGGGACCGGCTTTTTCCAAGCCGCCGACATGGATCGGAAGTCATGGATTTTCTCGACTCCAACCTGACCAAACAGGTTGACATCCGGCGCGGAGTTACAGTATCTTCAATAGTCCGCACACAGAACGGGTTTAAAGTCACTCTTGCCAACGATGATGAAATTGACGCCGCCTGCCTTATCCTCTCAACCGGTTTTCAGTTGTTCAACGCTGCAAAAAAGGAGGAATATGGTTATGGAATATATGATAATGTAATCACTTCAGCCGAACTGGAATCAATATTCAAATCGGGTAAGGAAATCGCCACAAAAAACGGGAAAAATCCTGAAAGGGTCGCATTTATTCATTGTGTCGGCAGCCGGGATGAGAAGGTCGGAAATCTGTATTGTTCAAAAGTATGCTGCGTTACAGGAGTTAAACAAGCCATCGAGATCAAAGAAATCCTTCCTCACTGTGAAGTCTTCTCCTTTTATATGGATCTCCGGATGTACGACCGGAATTTTGAGGAGTTATACTATGAAGCCCAGCAGAAATGGGGCGTGAATTTTATCCGCGGACGCCTTTCCGAATGTGCGGAAAACCCTGATCATACGCTTATAATAAAAACAGAAGATACACTTACCGGAAAGCCGCTAAAAATGACCGTTGACCTTGTGGTTCTCCTTGTTGGATTCACGCCATCCGCGGGAACCGGTGAAATCGTTAAAATGCTTGGATTGAAAACCGGACAGGATGGTTTTATCGCCTCTGCCGATGAACATTTTCTCGATAACAATACAGATATTCCTGGGGTCTTTGTTACCGGCGCTGTGAAAGGACCAGCCTGTATTGTTAATACCATTGCCGATGCCAGAGCTACTGCTCAGCAGGCGGCAAAATATCTGTTTACACTAAAAACAGGATGAAATCATACATTTTAATAAATTCCAGGTTTCAGGTTCAAAGTTCAAAGTTGAGCCCACTTAGCGCTCCACTCCCCTCCCTTTTTGGGGAGGGTTTGGAGGATGTGAACAATGAAGGACGATTTGACAAATCCGAAAAGTAGTTAGAAAAATAAAAATTTGGCTAAAGCCCGGAATGTCAGCAACTTGAATAGCCACTACCTTAAGGTAGTGGCTATTGATAAACAGATAGTTACTGGACTTTAGTCCAAATTGATTCCTTTTCGGAGTGGGTTCAACTTTGAACTTGCAATCACAAGCTCCGCAGGAGCCAAATTTTAATAGAATGAAGGATTTTGGATATTCAGTTTTGAAAGATGAAACAATTGATTACGATCGGCAGGATATGCGTATTGCAAAATATGTCCTGCTTCAGGAACCGTCAATTCAATTGTGCATTGGTTGCGGAAGTTGTTCAGGAACATGCGCCGCTGGTCATTTCACCGAATTTAACATTAGGCGGGTACATACTTTAATCCGGCGCGGTGAAACAAGGTTATTGAAAAAAGAGATTCAAAAATGTATGTTTTGCGGGAAATGCCAGTTGGTTTGCCCAAGAGGAGTGAATCTGCGGAATTTGATTTTATCTATAAACAAGGCAATTGAACAAATCGGATGATAAACTTTAATCTTTTTGTTCTTCCCTTCTCACTTGGACTCATCTATTTACTGATTGCCATCGGTAAGAGTTGGTATCTCTGGATAAAGGCGCTACCTGCTCATGACAAGGTTAAACTGAAGGCAGGTATCCGCCATCCGCAACTTATGTTGGGCGCAATCCGGGAAGTTTTTATGGAAGGATTAATCCATCGTAAAATGTGGCTGCGCAATCCTTTGATGGGGTACATGCATACGAGTTTTGCCCTCGGATGGTTTTTGCTGATTGTTCTCGGCAACATCGAAAGTCGTTTTTATAGTGGTACTCATCTGAATGCTCCATACTACCCCATTTTTCTGAAGTTTTTCATCCATGATAAACTGGTAATCTTTTTTGAGGTCTATACAGTTCCCGGAATTTTTCGTTTTCTGATGGACTTTATACTGCTGTTTGTACTGAGCGGGTTATTCCTTGCGATAATAAAGCGGCAAAAATCAAAGTGGTTTGGAATGAAACGCGCCGCGGAATACCAACTTACAGACCAAATTTCACTGATCTGTCTTTGGATGATATTTCCGATGCGGCTGCTGGCTGAAAGCTATACCGCCGGTTATTACGGAAGCGGAGGAGGTTTTATGACCCAGCCGCTGGGCGGATTTCTTGTTTCAATAACCCCGCTTCCATCCGATTTTATTGCCTATACAATGTGGTGGGGCTATTCGCTTGCTCTGGGAATTTTCTTCATCACCCTCCCCTACTCTCGTTATATGCATATCCCGACGGAAATCCTGCTGATTTTCTTCCGCCATTGCGCCATTCAACCGAGAAAATGGCATTCAGCCTTTTCAGATGTTGAAGTTCATGCCTGTTCGCGGTGCGGCGTTTGCATTGACGTATGCCAACTGAATGACGCCGGAATAACAGATTCGCAGGCAGTTTATTTTATCCGAGGCGTTCGCGATCAGTACGTTCCTGACGAAATTTCACGCAAATGCCTCGTTTGTGGACGGTGCCAGGAAGTTTGTCCGGTTGGAATCCGCACCGATTCACTCCGTCTGATCAAACGCCGCGAGTTATTTTCCTCACAGCCATCCGATTACAGTTTCCTCCCAACCGCTTCGCTCAGCAGGGGTGAAAGCCCCCGACAGGGCGGGGTTGCCTATTTTGCCGGGTGCATGTCGCACCTCACTCCGTCAATTATCCGGGCGATGAAGGGTATTATGGAAAAGGCGGGGATCAATTATGTGCAAATTGACGAAAACCGAAGTATTTGCTGTGGACGCCCGCTAATGATTGCAGGGAAAGATAGGCAGGCAAATGATCTGATTACAGCCAACAAAGAACTTATCAGGCAAACAAAAGCCGAACTTCTTGTAACTTCATGCCCGATATGCTACCGCGTTTTCAGGGAGGAATACACTCTTCCCATCAGGGTTCAGCATCATACTCAGTTTATTCTCGATTTGGTCAAATCCGGCAGGATTCCACTCCAGGCGCATTTTAAAAAAGTCGCCTATCACGATCCGTGCGATCTTGGGCGTGGATCACGCATTTACTCAGCTCCGCGCGAGGTTCTTGCAAAAGTTGCTGATCTGGTTCCGGTTATAAATGAATGTTCGGACGCGCTATGCTGCGGCGGTAGTCTGGGAATTTTGAATGTTTCACAGCAGCAACGTGATGAAATGACAAAAATCTCTCTGAGTACATTGATGAAGGAACAACCGGAAATACTCGTTACAGCCTGCCCTTTGTGTAAAAAAACATTTTCAAAACATGCGGAGATCGAAGTGAAGGATATCGCCGAACTGGTTTATAAAGCCATACCGGGATAAATTACTCTTTCTTACTGCGCTTCCTGTCGGTCTCGTCAAGCAGGATTTTGCGGAGCCGGATTGATTTTGGGGTTACTTCAACATATTCATCCCCGTTGATATATTCCATAGCCTCTTCAAGGGAAAATTTAATGGGAGGATAAATTACTGCCTTATCATCTGATCCCGATGCGCGGACATTCGATAATTTCTTGGTCTTATTTACATTAATCACAATATCGTCGCTTCGCGCACTCTCGCCAATAACCTGACCGTTATAAACATCTTCAAACGGATCAATGAAGAATTTCCCGCGATCCTGCAATTTATCAATTGCATAAGTAATTGCCATGCCGGTGTACATCGAAATCAGCGATCCGTTGTTACGCCCTGGCAAATCACCTTTCCACTGCTGATAATCCTTAAACCGGTGAGCCATTACCGCCTCGCCTTCCGTAGCTGTAAGCACCGGATTCCGTAATCCTATCAGTCCACGCGCAGGTATGTCAAATTCGAGGATTACCCTGTCGCGTTTGTGTTCTATATGAATCATGTCGCCCCTTCGTCTGCTAACCAACTCAATCACCTTGCCTGCAAATGGTTCCGGCACCTGGACTTTCAGCAATTCTACCGGTTCGCATTTATGTCCGTCAATCATTTTAGTGAGAATCTGCGGCTGTCCTAATTGAAATTCATAACCTTCGCGGCGCATGGTTTCTACCAATATGGCAAGATGAAGGATACCTCTTCCAAAAACCTGAAACCGGTCGGGAGAATCCATCTCTTCAACCCTCAAAGCGAGGTTTTTTTCGGTCTCTTTGAACAATCGTTCCCTGAGATGACGAGATGTTACAAAATTGCCCTCTTTCCCGGCAAACGGCGAATTGTTGATGGTAAACAGCATGCTCATCGTAGGTTCATCCACACTTATGCGCGTCATTCCTTCAGGATTTTCAAAATCGGCAATGGTGTCGCCAATTTCAAAATTCTCAGGACCAAGAACGGCACAGATTTCTCCTGCGCCAACTTCATATTTCACCTTCTCCTTGCCGAGTCCTTCAAAAAGGTACAACTCCTTGATGGCGGATTTTAAAATAGCGCCGTCATTTTTAACCAATGATACCTGCATACCCGCTTTCAGCGAGCCACGTGAAATACGCCCTACCGCTATTCTGCCAACATAAGAAGAATAGTCTAACGAACTGATCTGCAACTGCAGAGTTCCGGGAATCTGCTCGGGAGCCGGAATAAATTCAATAATCTGATCAAGGAGGTAACTTACGTCGGTGGTTTCATTGCGCCAATCGTCCGACATCCAGCCATGTTTCGAGGAACCATAAACGGTAGGAAAATTCAACTGGTCTTCACTGGCGTCGAGGCTGAACATGAGGTCAAACATGGCTTCCTGAACCTCGTCGGGCGCGCAGTTGGGTTTGTCAACTTTATTGATAACCACGATGGGCTTTTTTCCAAGCTCTAAGGCTTTTTGCAAAACAAAGCGGGTCTGTGGCATTGGACCTTCAAAGGCATCCACCAGAATCAGAACGCCGTCAGCCATATTCAGCACACGTTCTACCTCGCCGCCAAAGTCGGAGTGACCAGGCGTGTCAATAATATTAATCTTAACCCCTTTGTATCTTACCGAAACATTTTTTGACAAGATGGTAATGCCGCGTTCACGTTCCAAGTCATTCGAGTCGAGTATCAACTCGCCCATCTCCTGGTTATCGCGAAACAAATGAACCTGATGAAGAATGCGATCAACCAGTGTTGTTTTTCCGTGATCTACATGCGCAATGATTGCTATATTTCTGATTTCCTGCATAATAAATATGTAACCTGACAAATTAAAATAGTTTGCAAAGGTACTCTAATTATCAATGCAACAAACATTTGAATCAATCCGTTCAACTTACCTATTTCCCAAACTTAATAAACTTATCGCTTTTAGTGCTACAGAAGGCGCAGGAAGCCTCTGGTTTGGCTACATCGTAAGTGTTTCCACATTTCGGACAGACCCAGTAAATATTTGAAAGGGTTTCTACTTTTTTGGAATTGAGCGCGTTAAGTGCATTCTGGTACATTGCCTGGTGTTTTTTTTCGGTATCCATAGCCCAGCGAAATGATTTTATTGCCGGATCGGCGCTTTCTGCCTTGGCTGTCGCAATGAAATCCGGGTACATTTTGGTCATTTCGTAAGTTTCGCCGGCAATGGCATCTTCAAGGTTTTCTTTGGTGGTTTTAACAGTAAATTCGGGTTTAACGGCATCCATTTTCTGTCCCATCTTTTCAACTACCGTTTTATGGTTTGTGGCATGAATAGCTTCTGCCTTCGATGTAGCTTCAAACATTGATGCAATCTGGGTAAAACCCTCCTTTTTCGCCTGTTCGGCATAAGCGGCGTATTTTGCGCTCGCGGTTGATTCGCCTTTGAAAGCTGCTTTCAGATTTGCAATAGTTTTGTCGGCTCCTCCGGCATAAGTTTGTAAACCGGCTATAATCAGCATGATAATTCCGGAAATGATTGTTTTTTTCATAAGGGTTGTTTTTAGTTAATAGTTAATTAGTGAAGTTTACTGTTATTTTGATTGCAATGTTCTTTAGATTTTATCTCTGTTAAAAATTTGAGAATAATTTATGTTATATATCAAATCCGACACACCTGTTTTAATGGTTATCAATTAAAATAACACCTGCAACAAGTTTATAATACCATTTGTTCCAGGGAATAGTTATTGAAATGGTAAGATAAATTTCATTACGACTGGCGAAAAAATTTGGGTTTATCTGGTATTTATAGAGAAAAACGGGGTCGGAAACAGGAAAATTATATTGATTTCCATTGTAAGAGAAAACTAATCTAATTTGATTTTTGTCTGGATTATCCTCATATCTCCTGACGACTATCTCAAATTGATTTGTTTTGATTAGCATTAATGAATATGTCAAATTTCGTATTGCATCTTCTGAGATGGCTTTACCAGTATTTCCAAAGATCAATTTTCTGGTATTGCAAAGTTGAAATAAATTATTGGGACTATAAATACCTTCAATTTCAATCGAATTTTCCTGAAATAATGCATTTTCAGATTGATAATTATGGGGATTGGAAAAGATAGTCAGATCAAGTTTAACAATATCTAATATTTTAATATTCGAACATATAAAAGTAGGAACTTCACCATGAATGGCATTGGAAATTGGTCTTATCCATTTTGGATGGCCGTTTTCAAACTTTGGGCTATTATTATTATCTAATTCAATGCCCGCTATACATCTGCCTCCTTCATTAAATGAATTAGCTAAGCATACAAATTTAGTAATCATAATCCCGCGTACTATTTTATATGAACAATTTGAATATCCGAATTTATTTCTCTGAAATACTCAACCACCAGCCTTCTGTGACATTGGTCAGGGACTTCCTCACTGCAAAGAAAACAGGCATTATCAAAATCTTTGATATTATAATTTTTGTCAATATCACGTTTCTCAATTAGTTGCCTGAATTTTTTTTGATACCCAATCCAATCAATTTTTTTATTTTGATAATCCGCCAACAACTCTTTTGTTGGCGCAAAATCGGGAACGTGAAAATACGAAATTCCATTTATTTCTTTTGCGAAATATTCTAAGTCTTTTCCTTTTGCAAAACCTGCTAATTGACTTGAATTATTAATTCTAATATCAACAAGTTTTTTAACTCCGTTCAATTTGAGGAGTTCAAAAAACTGTTTTGCTGTCTTTTTGGTAAAACCAATTGTTAAAAGTCTTATCATAAGGCTAAATACTTAAAGCGTCAAACGCAACATCTTTATTACGAAGCCTGTATGCTAAATTGAGTTGATCTTTTTCATTGAAAATTTCAAAAAGGTTTGCTTTTGGGATTTGTCTGTGATATTTTTTTAGCAAGACTTTTTCCAACTCATCATTTGTTATGATTGATTTGTCTTTTAAAATGTGATGAACAATAAAACCATTTCTTGCAAGATAATATGAAATCATAGAAAAACGATGACAGTCAAATGGCTCTGCTTCCGAACACATTAAAGAAATGTTGAATCCGCTGTCTAAACCCTTTTGCAGTCGCTCAACACCTAATAAAAATTTTGGCGTTTCTCTGACTTTGTCAAAATCTACTTTTCCAAAAGAGTCAAGTAATTCTTTTTCAGTATGCCTTGCGCCAAATTCTTCACCAAAATGCAGATATATGATTTTGCTTGCTTTAAGTGATTTTTGCAGGTTGTCAATATTAAATTGTGGATTATAGGCGCTTGCAGGAACGCTTCTAACATCAATTATACAAGTTATTGCGAATGTTTTTATTTGATCAATAAAAAAATCAATTGAATGATTTGAATGACCAACAGTATATATTACTTTGTCTTTCTTTTCCATAAAATGAGCTTTTAACAATCCCAGGCTCCCACTTTCTTAACATGAGTGTATAAAGCAAAGTCGCAAAGCGAACCCCTCACAAGCCAATCATATAATCAATTACCAAGGTACCTCCAAAATATCCGGTGATGGAAATGAACGCCATGGCAAGAAAAAACAGTCCGAGTGAAACATATTTTAGCTGTGTTTCATCCTTACCAAGATGGTTGATTACTATTCTGAAGAGCGTTGCCAGAATTATTGTTATTAATGTGAGAGTTGCAAAAAGTTCATGCTTATCGCGAATAAGTCCGGCTTCACCTTCCATCGGACTTGTCAGAAAATACCCGGTGCCAAATGCAAGGATGGTTCCAGCCATGCCAATGATCTCAAGCCAGTATCCGGTTTTAATTATCCAGCTATATTTTTTTAAAAACAGGGAGGCAAGGTCGAATAGAAACCCAACCGTGATGATGGCAATCGGAAAATGTACCATCATAGGATGAAAATGCGCTGAAGATATCATACCATATAAAATTAATAACACAAATGTAAGCCAAAGTAAGTTATCAACAATGTTAATTCGGTTTGGAATTTGAAATAATTTTGCAGCTTCGTTCCACTTCTCACTTTTTATTCTTCAAAATGGTTGATTTTATTCATTTACACATTCATACACAATACTCAATCCTCGATGGCGCCTGTAGGATAAATGAAATGGTAAACAGAGCGGTTGCGCTCGATATGAAGGGCATTGCCGTTACCGATCATGGTAATCTGTATGGGATAATGGAGTTTGCTGAGGCTGCCGACAAGCAGAATGGCTTTAAACCCATTTTCGGCTGTGAAACCTACGTTGCTCAGCGAAGTCGCCATGACAGAGTTGAACAGTTTGACCGCAAGAGCGACCACCTCGTTCTTCTGGCAAAAAATGCAATCGGATATAAAAATCTGATGAAACTAATCTCAATGTCATGGACGGAAGGACATTATTATAAACCGAGGATTGACAAGGAGCTTCTACTTCAGTACCATGAAGGACTGATTGCCTCTTCCGCTTGTCTTGCCGGTGAAATTCCCAGAGCGATTCAAGCCGGAAATACCGAAAAAGCCGAAAAAGCGCTGATTTTCTACAAAGAATTGTTTGGCGGCGACTTTTATCTCGAATTGATGCGTCACCCGGCATCAGATCCCACCCGCGATGGCGAAGTTTATAAAAGACAGATGATTGTTGGCGCCGAACTGATTAAACTGGCTCATCAACATGATATAAAATTAATTGCGACCAACGACGTCCATTTTCTGATGGAGGAGGATGCCGAAGCCCACGACAGACTGCTTTGCATCAATACCGGAAAATTTATGGACGACCCTGACCGTATGCGCTATACCGGACAGGAGTGGCTCAAGTCGAAAGCGGAGATGAACGCTTTGTTTGCCGATATTCCGGAAGCATTGGAAAATACTATTGAAATACTCGATAAGATTGAAATTTACAGTTTGAACCGGGAGCCCATAATGCCCGATTTTCCATTACCCGACGAATTTACCGACCCCGATGAATACCTGCGACATCTCACGTACCAGGGAGCAAGTCATCGGTATCCTGATATCACGCCCGAAATTAACGACCGCATCAATTTCGAGTTGGAAACAATAAAAAAAATGGGTTATCCCGGCTACTTTCTGATAGTTCAGGATTTTCTTAACGCCGCCCGCGAAATGGGTGTTTCTGTAGGTCCCGGACGAGGATCTGCTGCCGGTTCTGTTGTTGCTTTCTGCACAAGAATTACCGATGTTGACCCTTTGAAGTTCGATCTGCTGTTTGAACGTTTCCTTAACCCCGACCGTGTTTCGATGCCCGATATAGATATTGATTTTGATGAAGACGGACGTGACAGAGTATTGAAATGGGTGGTCAATAAATATGGGGCAGACAAAGTTGCGCAGGTGATAACCTTTGGAACAATGGCTGCAAAAGGCGCAATCCGCGACGTTGGGCGCGTTCAACGATTACCGCTTGACGAGGTGAGTAAACTCACTAAACTTGTGCCTGTTCGCCCCGGTGTTACTTTGAAAACCGCATACCAGGAGGTTCCCGAACTGAAAGCGGCGCGAACGTCGCCTAATAAACTTATTGCCGAAACCCTGAAGTATGCCGATATTCTCGAAGGTTCGGTAAGGCAAACCGGAATCCATGCTTGTGGTATTATCATCAGCCGGGATAATCTTATGGAGACCATTCCGGTTACTACTTCCAAGGAATCGGAGCTTTGGGTAACTCAGTTTGACGGCGCATTTATTGAAAAAGTGGGCATGTTGAAAATGGATTTCCTCGGATTGAAAACCTTATCAATTATCAAGGACGCCATTCAGAATATCAAGGAATCGAATGGACGCGAAATAGATTTGGATGATCTTCCTTTCGATGATGAAGCGGCTTATGAACTCTTCAGCCAGGGAAAAACCACCGGGATTTTTCAGTTTGAGTCGGACGGCATGAAAAAGTACCTGAAGGATCTAAAACCCAATAAAATTGAGGATCTTATTGCAATGAACGCTTTGTACCGTCCCGGACCGATGGATTACATTCCGAGTTTTATTGCCCGGAAACATGGAAAGGAGAAAATTGTTTACGACATTCCTGAGATGGAAAAATACCTGAAGGATACTTATGGTATTACGGTTTATCAGGAACAGGTGATGCTTCTTTCACAGTTGCTTGCCGGTTTTACCAAGGGAATGGCTGATTCGTTGCGAAAAGCCATGGGAAAAAAGATTGAGGCAATGATGAGCGATTTGAAACCTAAATTTTTCGCCGGTTGTAAAAATAATGGACATAATGAAGCAATCGTGCAGAAAATATGGAAAGACTGGGAGGCGTTTGCCAATTATGCCTTCAACAAATCACATTCAGCCTGTTATGCCTATATAGCCTACCGGATGGCTTATCTTAAAGCGCATTATTCTTCCGAATTTATGGCGGCGGTTCTCAGCCGGAATCTGAATGATTTGAAGGAAATTACCCTATTCCTTGATGAATGTAAACGAATGCAAATCCCGGTGCTTGGTCCCGATGTTAATGAAAGTTCCTCGAAATTTGTGGCGAATAAACGCGGCGAAATCAGATTCGGGATGGCAGGGATTAAAAACGTTGGAGAAGCCGCCGTTAAAAGTATTGTTGAAGAGCGAATCTCGAATGGACCATTCAGTTCAATTTTCGATCTGACTCGCAGAATCAGTAGTCATAACGTAAATAAACGCTGCCTTGAATCGCTTGCCAAAGCAGGCGCTTTTGATTGTTTCGAGAATACCCACCGCGCTCAGTATTTCTTCCAGGAAAACACTGATGATACGGCTTTCCTCGATAAAATAGTTCGCCATTCGGCAGATTATCATTCACGCAAAGATTCAATGCAGGTTTCGCTTTTCGGTGAAGCCGACGAAGTTCATTTTATTGAACTGTCGCTTCCCGAATGTCGCCCCTGGTCAAAGCTGGAACAACTGAAGTTTGAAAAGGAGGTTACCGGTTTTTATATGAGCGGACATCCTCTTGATGATTACCAGTTTGAAATGACACATTTCTGCACGGTTACTATTGATGAATTGAAACAGGATTTGAAACCATTTAAAGGCAAAGAGATATCTTTTGCCGGGATTGTCATTGAATCCACTCACAAAATAGGGAAATCGGGTAAGCCATTTTGCTCGTTTGTAGTTGAGGATTATTTCAACTTTATCTCACTCTCGGTATTTTCAGAGGATTTCCTCAGATGGAAACATTTACTTGAAGAAGGTCAGTATATCTTTATAAAGGCAAGAGTGGAACAAAGGTTTGATAACGCAGATCAACTTACTGTAAGAATCAACCAGGTTTTCCTGTTGCCCGAAGTGATGGAAAAATTTACAAAGGTTCTTTCACTTACTGTTTCTCTTAACGAGTTATCAATCGAAATCATCGGCGCCCTTCAAGACCTTGCCTCGAAATCCAAAGGAAATTGCCGCCTTCGCGTCAGAATCCATGACCCTGAAGAAAATATTATAATTGATCTGCCTTCTAAAAAATCACGGGTTAATCCAAAAGAGATGGTAATGGCGCTAAAGGCTTTTCCTGAAATTCAGTGCAGGGTTATCGGAGAGTAGCGAGGTATCGAAATGTGAAAGATTGATGGATTTTTCATAATTTTACGGCTTGAAAAAAGATTCACCTTTAAATAAAAACTATATGTTTGAAAAGTTAACCGACGCCAATTTTGACGAAAAGGTATTAAAAAGCGAAAAGCTTGCCGTTGTTGATTTATCTGCCGAATGGTGTGGTCCCTGCCGCATGGTTTCTCCAATTGTTCACGAACTGGCAAATGAGTATGAAGGCAGAATTGTTGCCGGAGAACTCAATGTGGATGATAATCCCGTCACCACTGCCTTGTTTAAAGTCAGAAACATTCCAACAGTACTGTTTATCAAAGGCGGTCAGGTCGTTGATAAACAGGTTGGCGCTGTTCCCAAAGCGACATATAAAGCCCTGATCGAAAAATACATCTGAAAAATACATCTGAAATAACTTTTGGCAAAGCAAATTTAGCTTCCTCGCCACTTCGCCATTTCGTTACCTAATATGCCTTCGTGTCCCTCGATCAACATCGTTTAGAGCAATTTTCTTCTCTTGAATTTCTCGCCCGTCAGGTAGTGGAAGGATTCATTACCGGATTGCATAAAAGCCCTTTTCATGGCTTCAGCGTTGAATTTGCCGAACACAGGTTATACAACGCAGGTGAATCAATCCGTGCGATTGACTGGAAACTCTATGGGCGGACAGATCGTTTATATACAAAACGATACGAGGAGGAGACCAACCTTCGATGTCAGATATTCATTGACAACTCTTCCTCTATGTACTATCCGGTACTTCCTAAGCCAGACATTGACCATCCCAACAAGATTACTTTTTCGGTTTATGTTGCAGCCGCGCTGATTTACCTCTTCAGGAAGCAACGCGATGCATCGGGAATCAGTGTGTTTTCTGATACTGTCGAGCTACATACTCTCACAAAGTCAAATCCGGTTCATCATCGGTATCTGTACGCTGAGTTGGAAAAATTGCTGGTTCCCATCCCGCCGGAGAAGCGTAAGGAGACGCAGGCTGCCGAAGCAATTCATGAACTGGCAGAAAGAATCCATAAACGGTCGCTGGTAATCATATTTAGCGATATGTTCGACCATTCTCCGCGAAAGGAGGATATCTTCTCCGCTCTCCAGCATCTGAAACACAACAAACATGAGGTAATACTTTTTCATGTGGTTGATAAAGGCAGGGAAATAGATTTTAATTTCGAGGATCGTCCTTATAAATTTATTGATATTGAAACCGGCGAACAGTTACGATTGCACCCTTCCGCCTTGCGCAGTCGCTATGTTGAGTCGGTAACTGCTTATAAAAATGAACTCCGGATGAGGTGCGGCCAGTATCATATTGATTTCATTGAAGCCGATATCAATGCCGGATTTGAGCAAGCCCTGCTGCCTTACCTTCTGAAAAGGAGCAGGTTATTTTGATACCAGAGCCGTTTCATATTATGAAATGGCTTGATTTTTCAAACAGCTTTCACTGATTGAGCTAATTAAACTACTTTTGTAGTTTATTACCCGTTTGTTCATGGAGAATTTCATTTTCATTCTTTACGGATTGGCTTTGGTTGGAGGTTTTGCCTTGCTTTTCTTCCGACTTGGAAAACCGAAGCCAAAGCAAGATGAAGCTGAAGCAGAGCGGTTGAAACTTCAGCTTGAAGGGCTCAATAATGAAAAAAGCAGGCTGGAAGAACGTTCCAGACTTCTTCAGGGTCAGGTTGAACAGGCTTCGCAACAACTTTCTGATAAAGATGCCGCTATCATTGAACTTAACCGAAATTTGTCGGCGCAGAATTCGGACTACAATAGCCTTGAAAAGAAACTTGAGGAACAACATAAAAACCTCGAAAGCCTTCAGGAGAGGTTCCGGATTGAATTTAAAAACCTCGCTAATGAGATTCTTGAAGAGAAATCGGTGAAATTCACTGAACAAAACAGAACCAAACTGGACGAAATCCTGAAACCACTGGGCGAAAAGATTCGCGAATTTGAAAAAAAGGTTGACGAAACTTATGATAAGGAATCCAAACAACGCTTTTCCCTCGAAAAGGAGATTCGCAATCTTGCCGAACTGAACCAACAGATAAGCGCGGATGCAAAGAACCTGACCACAGCGCTGAAATCTGACTCCAAAAAGCAAGGGAATTGGGGCGAGCTTGTCCTTGAACGGGTTTTGGAAAGTTCAGGTCTTACGAAAGGACAGGAATACCTCCGCGAGTTTTCAACACGTACCGACCAGGGCGAAGTTTATCGTCCCGATGTAATCGTTAATCTCCCCGACAATAAGCACATCATTATTGATTCAAAGGTTTCGCTGATTGCCTATAATGAATTTGTGGCTGCTGAAACCACCGAAGACAGAGACCGGCAGATTAAACTCCACCTGCTTTCCATTCGTAATCATATCAAACTTTTAAGCGAAAAGAACTATCAGCAACTGGGCGCTTTCGATACTCCAGATTATGTACTTCTGTTTATCCCGATTGAATCGTCATTCAGCGTTGCTATTCAGGCTGACCCGGAACTTTTCACATTCGCCTGGGACAGGAATGTAGTCATCGTAAGTCCAACTACACTGCTTGCCACACTCAAAACCGTGGCTTCAATCTGGAAACATGAAAAGCAGACACAAAATGCCATTGAAATTGCCCGCCAGGGAGGACTGTTGTATGATAAATTCGTCGCTTTCCTTACTGATCTCGATAAACTGGGAAATCAGCTTGATACGGTAAAAAGGACTTATGATGAAGCCCAGAAAAAACTTTCGACCGGTAGCGGGAACCTGATCGGAAAAGTAGAGAAACTCAAGGAACTGGGAGCAAAAGCGACGAAGGAGATACCGAGGGGGATGCTGGAGAAGGACGAAGGACGAGGGACGAGGGACGAGGGACGAGGGACTAGAGACGAGGGATGAATAATGAATTTTGAAGATTGAAACAGGATGAAGAAAGAAACGTTTATTTACGGTTTGAGACCGACGATGGCAGCGATAAAAGCGGGGAAAGAATTTGAAAAGGTTTTTCTGCAAAACGGGCTGAAGGGAGATATTTTCAGGGAACTGTTCGGGCTGATCAGGGATTTGGAAATTCCTTTCCAGTTTGTGCCTGTTGAAAAGCTTAACCGCCTTTCGCACCAGAATCACCAGGGGGTTATCTCGTTTGTTTCGGAGATCACTTACCAAAGAATTGAAGACCTTGTCCCGTTTGCTTTTGAGCAGGGACGCCAGCCGTTATTCCTTATTCTCGACAGGGTTACCGATGTGCGTAACGTGGGAGCCATAGCCCGTACTGCGGAATGTGCCGGTGTTGACGGTTTGATCATCCCTGCAAGAGGTTCGGCGCAGATCAATTCCGACGCCATCAAAACTTCTGCCGGCGCGCTTTATAAATTGCCGGTTGTTCGCGCGCAAAACCTCAAAGAGACAATTCAATTTCTGAAAAACAGTGGACTTACCATCATTGCCGCCACTGAAAAAGCATCAGTAGGCTATTCCGCAGTGGACTACAATAAGCCGCTTGCGTTGATTCTGGGGTCGGAAGGCGAAGGCGTTTCGGAAGAATATCTGAAATTAACTGACGTCACTGTTCAAATTCCTTTGTTTGGAGAGATTGAATCACTCAATGTATCGGTTGCTTCAGGCGTTATTTTGTTTGAGGCATTGCGTCAGCGTAACATTCAATAGTAGTATGGCATGAGATACGTTTACAGGTTTACTCCGGGAATCATCGTTGTGTTCTATATCCTGATGTTTATCGGATTCAAATCGCCGGAGCAGACCTGGGACAGAATTATTAACAGCGATGGCAAAGGTTACTATGCATATTTGCCTGCCATTTTTATCTACCACGATCTGGAGTTTAAATTCGTAGAGCAGTACGAAAATCAATATTATCCACTGAATCGTAGTGTTTTTAAAGAGTTCCGCCAGGATGATGGAAACCGGGTAGTCAACAAGTATTTCCCTGGAATGGCAATTGTGTGGCTGCCATTTTTCCTGCTCGGTCATTTGATGGCATGGCTGGAAATTTTCCCGAGGGACGGATATTCGCTGCCATACCAATATGCGATTGCCTTTTCCGCTTTCCTGTTTTTATGGCTTGGCGCAAAATGGCTGATGAAACTTCTAAAATGTTTTGGCTCCAGCGAGCGAACCGCAGCATTCATAACCCTGGTTATCACTCTTGGCACAAACATGATTTTCTTTACCATGATTGAACCATCAATGACCCATGTTTACTCCTATGCCCTGATTACGGGTTTTATGCTTACAACTTTCAACTTTTTCCACCACTACCAACCTAAGTGGTTTGTAAGGTCTTTACTACTCTTTACGCTGATATTCCTGATCCGTCCAACCAACGGAATTATCATACTACTTATACCTTTTCTTGCCGGAAGCCTGGAAACGATCCGGAGTACATTCAGTCAGGTTTTTATGGCTAAGAAAACCTTACTGCGCGGAATAATTCAGGCATTGATTCTGCTACTAATCCCGTTTGTTTTGTGGTATCTTCAAACCGGTCAGCCATTTGTTTATACTTATGGAGAAGAAAAACTGGATTTCTTTCACCCTCATATTTTGGACATTATTTTCAGTTTTAACCGCGGATGGTTCATTTACACACCTGTTGCCTTGGTTTCGGTGATTGGTTTCTTCGGATTATTCCGTGCAAACAAGTTTCGGTTTTACTGGTTGCTTGGGTTCTTCGTGATATTTATTTATGTCGTTTCATGCTGGTGGGTGTGGTATTATGCCTCGAAATGCGGTCAGCGGGTATTTGTGGATATTTATGCTGTGGTCGCATTGCTGATTCTGTTTCTGTATCAGATTGCAGGCTCATCAGGATGGAGAAAGGCGGTTTCAGTCGGATTGGTTATGCTGATTGGGCTGAATCTGGTTCAGTTCTACCAACACTCAAAATGGATATTTCCACCATACAATATCACCGGAGAGATTTACCGTGATTCATTTTTCAGTTTTTCACGGAAAGCGAAAGTTTACATTCCCACTGAAGGAATAGTTGCAGTTGAAACTCTGGAAAATGATTTGGAAAAGGAGATGGGAAATGTCTGGATGAATGAAGCGACGCGCAACGATACAGTTTTTCATCAGGGACGGTGGTCGTCGAAAATTGATAAAAAGATTCCTTACAGTATCGGTCTTGATGCAAAAACAGACTCATTGTTTTCTACTCCAAACCGTTTGATCAGAATACAAGCCTGGGTTTTTTCTCCCAAAGAAACTACCGAAGCCACGTTAGTAACCGATTACCAGAATAAAGGAAAAAGCCTCAGTTATAATCAGTTTATTCTTGACGACTTTGTGCCAGCCAACAAATGGACTCCGGTTGAAGTTGCCTTTTATGTTCCCCGCAATTTGCCTGATTCAGGTTCGGTAAAGATCTATTTTTATAACCCGGCGCCAATCTATAAACTATATATTGACGACCTGAAGATAGATTTTATCTCCCTGAAAAATGAACCGGATTATATGAAGATTGAGGGGGCGTTGTTGCCGGAGGAGATCAAGTTGGTAAGTTGGTAAGTTGGTAAGTTGACGGCATTTGTTACTTTTGCAGCCAGCAAATACATAAGTAAATAATTAATAAACAATTAAAATTTATTCGAAGATGAAAAAGATTAGCTTGTTATTATCGGGATTTATGGTCATAATGTTGATCGGTTCTATGTCGTGCAAAAAGAAAACAACGGATCCGGCTGATCAACCGCCTTCCATTTCCCTTCAGACTGGAGGTAATTATATTTCAGCAAGTAAAACTGTTGTTGTAAAAGACTCTTTAAAGTTTGGCGTCAGGGCAACCCCAAACAGTTCATCGGGTGCAAATCTTACAGGATTAGTTTTTGCGAGGACATTCAACGGAAACACTTATGATACAACATATATCCTGCCGACTTATAATGTTGATCTTTCTACTATTGCAAATTCAGCAGTAGGCGCTGAAACATTCAGCTTTGCAATTGTAGATGCAAACGGAGCTTCTGCCAGCGTTCATGTTGTAATCACCACAATTCTTCCAACATCGTCACCGAATAAATCATCGGCAACTGATCCGGAAAAAACTGTTTCGGAAAAACCGAAAGTCTGGATAGTCCGGTAATATGTTTATTCTTAAAATCCAAGGCACTAAAAAGATTCCTGATTTTATTCAGATCAGAGATGAGAATTTTACTCTTATCGCCTATTTTAAAATCACCAATCCGAAAACTGCGCTTACCCGTTGCAACTTGCTTCACAGGATGGAGGATATATTGCGTATTGCAAATGGAATGGATTATGGGAAAATTCAAAGACTTGAGATGGAACCAACTTTTGATTGAAAAAATTTTGGCTAAAGCCGGGATAGTCTATTAGCTTGGTAACCTCCGGCTAAAGCCGGAGGCAATTCAAGCCGGAGGCAATTCAAGCCGGATTTTCTTTGAATGTAAAATTTATTTAGAATAGTTGTGATGACAAGTGATAGTATCATCCGATTCGACAAGGTATCTGTTTTTCAGAATGAAAACCTCATTCTGGCAAATGTTTCGCTTGAAATCAGTAAAGGAGAATTTCTTTATCTGATCGGAAAAACCGGAAGCGGAAAAAGCAGTCTGCTGAAAACAATGTATGCCGATCTGCCATTGAAAACAGGGAAAGCGGAAGTTGCTGGGTTTGATTTGTCGAAAATCAGAATCAGGGAGGTTCCTTACCTTAGAAGAAAACTGGGCATCGTTTTCCAGGATTTTCAGTTACTCACCGACCGGAGCGTGAATGAAAACCTTTTTTTTGTGATGCGTTCAACCGGATGGAAAGATAACCGTCAAATGCAAAAACGGTTGCTTGAGGTTCTGGCAAAAGTTAATCTTGGAAACAAAGGATCGAAGATGCCTCACCAACTGTCGGGCGGCGAACAACAGCGCGTAGCTATTGCGCGAGCGCTTGTGAACGATCCGGAGGTGATTCTCGCCGACGAACCAACGGGAAATCTTGACCCTGAAAGTTCAGAAGGAATCATAAGTTTATTGATGGATATTTCAAAAACAGGGCGGGCAGTGGTAATGGCAACGCATAACTACACGTTTTTCGACAAATACCCTGCCCGGACGCTGATATGTGAGAAAGGACGGGTTTTTCCCGTTTAACTTCCCAATGTTGCAACCATCACCGCTTTGATGGTATGCAGGCGGTTTTCGGCTTCATCAAAAACAATGGAAGCGGGCGATTCAAAAACATCCTCCGTTACTTCAAGACCATTTAAGCCATATTTCTTAAAGATGTCGAGACCCACTTCGGTATCTTTATTGTGGAATGCCGGCAAACAGTGCATAAATTTCACCTTCGGGTTTCCTGATTTCGCCATTAATGTTGAATTAACCTGGTAAGGCAGCATTTCTCTGATTCTTTCATCCCAAAGTTCCTTGGCTTCGCCCATTGATAACCAAACGTCGGTGTAAACAAAGTCAACGCCTTTTACACCTTCGTCAACATTTTCGGTAAGGGTGATTTTTGCGCCGGTTTCTTTCGCAATTTCACGACATTGATCAACCAGTTCCTGATTTGGCCAATATTTCTTTGGCGCGCAGGCGCGGAAATCCATTCCCATTTTAGACGCCCCAACCATCAGAGAATTTCCCATGTTATTCCTGGCGTCGCCACAATAAACAAAAGAAATCTGATGTAATGGCTTATCCGAATGTTCAATCATGGTAAGAAAATCGGCAAGAATCTGAGTTGGGTGAAATTCATTGGTCAGACCGTTCCACACCGGAACGCCTGCATACTTGCCAAGTTCCTCAACAATAGTCTGACCAAACCCGCGGTATTCAATTCCATCGTACATACGACCCAGTACGCGGGCAGTGTCCTTCATGGTTTCCTTCTTGCCAATGTGCGATCCTTCAGGACCGAGATAGGTGATTTTTGCGCCCTGGTCAAAGGCAGCGGTTTCAAAAGCGCACCGGGTACGGGTAGAAGCCTTTTCGAATATCAGGGCAATATTTTTGCCCTTTAACCGCGGCTGTTCGGTACCGGCATATTTGGCTTTTTTAAGATCCAGTGAAAGATCTAATAAAAATTTGATTTCCTGTGGCGTGAAATCGAGCAATTTCAAAAAATTGCGATTGCGGAGGTTGAATGACATAAAGATGATTTTTAAATTATGGTTAGTAATAAAACAAATGGGTATCCGATTGCATATTTAAAATGTCAAAACTAATTTTGCTCTGCGACTCAAGTAACGTTAGGTGTTAAGTTGTAACTGTTTAATGGATTTGAATACCTCATTTTTTTCTGATAATGCCTCTTCTAAATCATAATCATCTTGAAGTCCCATCCAAAATTTTGCAGAATTTCCAAAATAATTGCTCAGCCTCAGAGCAGTATCAGCTGTGATTCTTCTTTTGCCTTTAAGAATTTCACTGGTCCTGGTTTGCGGAATTTTAATGTCCATAGATAATCTATATGCCGATATATTCATTGGCATAAGAAATTCCTCCAATAAAACTTCACCTGGGTGAATATTTTTCAACTTTTCCATAGTTGGATTTTTAATGATAATCAATAATTTCTACGTTTAATGCATGACCATCTTCCCATTTAAAGACGATACGCCATTGATCGTTAATTCTGATGCTATAAAAATCTTTTAGATCTCCTGTTAACTTTTCCAGGCGATTTGAAGGCGGTATCCTCAAATCAATGATAGAAATTGAATTGTTAATCATTCTCAATTTTCTTTTTCCAACGTGTTGGATATCTTGGGGTAACTTTGTTGATCTCGTACCG
>JAPLDO010000189.1 GCA_026391715.1 Bacteroidota bacterium | reverse complement strand
GCGCCTTTTTCAAATCACCCTGTTTGACACAAACATCGGAATATGTATCATATAATGTCGACAACCAATCGCTACGTTGGTCTTTTATGGCAATTGGTATGGCGCGATCTTTTACACATGCCTCTGCTTCGGTATAATTACCCTTGTCCATATAGCTATATGCCATATTGTTATAAGCTCCTACCATGATGATTGGCAGATGAGCGTTTTCGGAAAGAGATAATGCAGATTTATAATAAAATAAAGCCGAATCAGGATTTGCATAAAAGTAACCCATATTGATCAGGATATTGGACATTTCCTCCTCAGTCCCCCTTACCCTTCTAAGATAACTAAGGGCGTCAAGTTGTATAGAGAGGGACTTATTAGTATCGGGTTCAAACTTCGACTGTGCCAGGTTGCCAAGAGCAACTCCCATTTGTTCATATAATAAATGCTCCCGCGCAACTTTCAATGCAGAGGAGAAGTGCTGCCTGGCGTTTGTATAATCATGAGTGGTAACCTTTATCAGCCCAAGCATATTGTATCCATCCGAAATGCCTTTGTAATCGTTGTTTAATTCAGCCAGCCTGATAGATGAATCAACAAAGGTAACAGCCATTTTGTAATTATTGGCGAAGATATAAATCGCCGCCAGATTATATAAAATAATGACCTTCTGCTTCTCGGAATGCGCATCGTCAGCAAATTTTGCAGCTACGTTATAATAGTAAAAACTGGAATCTTTTTGATTCTGATAATAGGCAATGCCAAGAAGTTTGTAGGCATTGGTAAGCTGCTCAGCGGAATTAGAACGTTGTGCAACTGCAAGAGCCTGAAAGGCGTATTTTACAGCAAGGGCATTGTTGCTGACCTTATTGAAATTCACAAGAGAGTCAAGTATAGTCAGCGAGTCCCCCACAGAATAGTTTCCTTGTCTGGGAAAATTATCAGCGGTAAAACTTTGTTTTGGCAGTATCAGACAGATTACAAACATCAGATACAACAAAAATAATTGAGACTGATTTGTTTTCAATTTAGCAACACATTTAATTGATTTTATGACAATTAAAAAATATTTTCGATTAAAATGAACAGAAAATTGACACCCTATCATTCGATCCTCAAAGATAGGTGAAAAAATCAGGTAAAAGGGAACGTTAAACAATTTAACAGAGATTCTTTTAGTTTTCTTTTATCACAGGTTCCTGCAAAGGGCGAAGAATAAACTCAAGCCCCTCAGCCCGGTCTCCCTCTTTCGATTGTTTAATTTCAAATGGAATTATCACAGGGGCGCTTTCCATCCTGATTTTTCGCAATTGAACTGAATCAATTTTTGCATAATATGCTCCAGGATTCAACCCAAGATAATTAAAATATCCATCCTCCTCCGTCATGGTTTTTGTTATTAATCCTGAATTTTCCCGATAAACCGTTACAATAATCCGACCGAGTCCTCTTCTTGCCGAGTCATTTTCCAGATAAACAAATCCGGAAACCTCGCCCATTATCTTTATCGGAATCTCTATCTGTTTATACTGATTAGGGTTGATCGTTATACTGATCACGGGTTTTGGTATCTGCCATGAAACGTTTTCAAAACCTGAACGATCCATTTCAATATAATAGGTTGTGAAAGGCTCCATTTCAGAAACCCGAATCGTACTGTCATGATAATTCTTTTCAATGCGCCCACCGCTTATCCTCAAATCCAACCCGATAACTTTTTGTTCATCCTTATCATATATATCGTTGCCATTCAAATCCAGGAAAGGCAAAATCACGAGACCGCCCTTGCCAACAGCAGAATTTCTGGAAAATTGCAAATGACCTCCTTTGCCTTCATATATCATGCTGCCTCTTACGAATTGAAGAAAAGTACTTCCATCATTTGAATATCTCATTGATGCATTTGTTTGCAGCGCAGAAAAATCATATCGTATTCCAATCTGAAAAGTGTTGATGTTATTCACGAAATTCTTTTCATAAAGAAGATTTATACTGCCATTACGAAAGATTTTTTTCTCAATCTCCAGTTTATATGATAAAAATTTGGTCTCACTAAAAATGAACTGCGCCTGTGGAGTAAAGATTATTTTTGCCGGCAGCTTAATGCCAAGCGAAAGATTACTGAATATATATGGCTTTGTCGGATCCAAAAAGAGGGCATACGTTGTCAGGTTTGTACTCACGCCAAGCACAGCGCCGGATACTAATAATTCTGATGAAAAATAGTTGGATCCCGGCGCAACGATTTGATTTAATGTCAATCGCAATAACGAAGAAAAAAAACTGGTACGGACAGGCATGGAAATTACCGCTTTCCGTTCTTCGAAATAATTGGAGCTAATCACCTTTTGGTTTTTGTCAATATTGGTATAATATAGCTCAATCAGCAAATCCGCAGGAAGCCGGTAGGTGAGTACTCCTCTGAACCTTACCCCAAAAGTATATTCGCCGGAAAGTAATAAACTTGTCGCAAGCCGCATTGAAAAATTGGCAAAAGGCATCGCAGGGGAAGTAGCGGTGGTTGAAAGGTACTCCACTCCTGCTCCCAGAGTCAAGCGTCGGCTTACTCCATAATGCAGGTTCAGTTTTGAATAAATGCTGTTTTGATCGTTTTCAACTACTCCTGCATTGATAGTGTATTCCAATCGGCGTGGGGGTAAAAAATTAAACGGAATTCGAATTGATTGTTCACGGGTATGCTCCTCGCCCCAGGGACCATAAAACCGAATTTTTACGAGAGAATTTCCATAAACCAGCGGAACCTCAAATGAAAAATAGCCTGAGGCGTCGGCTTTAACATAATCAACAAGCACATAGTTAACATAAAGCTCAACAATCCACCCCGGCTCAGTGTAATCACTCAACGTATAGGTGCAAAACGACCGTTGAAAGGTTGTCGGGGTATTTGTAATATTAATTCCAATAACCGGCGCGGTTAATGAAAAGGCAGACTGAGTTGGAATTTTTCCGACCATTATCTGCCTGATTAATCGGAAGTCGTTATTGGCAAAATGCCACAAATAGTTTTGTTGACGCTCGTCAAATGCTTGGTTATTTGAGTAATTAAGATTAACTGAGGCTTCTCCGCCTGCCAGTATTCCACCAACCGCGAGGTTTAGACGAATATCGCTCTTGGCGTTGAATACTTCGCTTGTTGATAGCGACCAATCAGCCGCGCCAACGTGAAAGAATGGATAATTGCGTTTTATTACCGTGTCGGGTTTGATATCTCCTTTTAATCGGCTAAGGTTTGATCGCATCATAGCCTGTCGCATCTCCCGGATCACAGGAAGTTCAAGTTTGGTAGTAAGGGTTACCGACATACTGCTGAATGAAAAGTTGCAGTCAAGTCCAAATATTTCACCGAAATAGTTTGACTTCAGGTAAAGGTTATTCTCTGTTCTGATCAAATCTCCCTGTTTCAATTCATACACTTTTTTCTCGTAAAATATTTTGTTGCTAACCCGGTCGACAAGAAATGGCGCTTGTGGATTTATAAAAAATCCAGACACCGAGTCATAGCCAGGCGTTGGCGTATTCTGGATTTTCAGAAAAGAAAAAACATTGGCAACCGGCAGATACAACACCTCCCCATTTATAAAGGCAGGCATTTCAGCGCTTCCGATCTGCCTGATAAAAAGGAAAACAGATATTTCTTCATAATCAGTCTCTTCCTGCGCTGAAGCCCTGGTAGAACAAAGCATCAGAATAAGAGTAAGAACTATGAATGCATACTCCATGCCCATACCATACCGGAATTGAACAAAGCCGGAATTTCTGTATGCAATTTCGTCGGTCAATGTGAATTTAATGGTTTTGGCGTCTCCTGCTATTCCTGGAGAAACATCACAATGAAAGAACCGCTATAGTTTCCCGGAGGGTTTGCAAGCGGATTCCCAACTACTAATGTTCCTCCAATAAAAACCAGAATGGCTCCATTTGGTGAGGATGATAAAATAAAAGGCGAGAGTGGTTCAGATTCTCCGAGTTTCATGGTCATTGTACCTCCGTGATTACCGTATAGGATTGCATCGGGACCAGCCATAAAATGGACAACAGTTCCCGGATTTCCTTCCAGTTTAAATAATGCCGGATAATACATATAGCCAAGATTAACGAGGAGAATATTGCCTGTTGATGTTCTTGATCCAGAAGAATACACAATAACCGAACCGCCTCCCATACTTTGTGAAAATGCGCCGAAACTCAAATTCCGTTCCAGTGATATTGAAACCGGGCGCGGAGGCATTTCCTGCGCATAAAGACAATCACAAATCAGAAACCAAACGCCCAAAATCGTCAAAACCCTGAAAACGTTGATGAATAACTTGTTTTTCACAACTTTACCATTGGTTATTAATATAAACCTTCCTGTTTAAAATCGCATCGCCCATTGATAAGCAAACCACGTATATCCCGGTTGGATAGTTTAAATCCATCTCCTGGTAACCTTCAACAGTTAGGGTTTTGCGGAATAATCGCTGTCCAAGCAAATTATAAATTACAAGGTCTGCCTGCCTGCCGGAATCGGATTTTGAATAAATGAATAACCTGTTCCTGAAACTATAAATATAAAAAGGATCGCCATTCTGCGGCTGATGCCTTAAATCTTTCATGCTGAAAATTATTGAAAAACGATCCTCGCTGGTTCCTGGCTGTAAAAATATCTGGTAATCCGGATGCAATGAAATATTCTGTTTAATGCCCGTTTTCCGATCGCAAAAATAGATATAAAGATTTACCGGCATCTCCTCCACAGCGTCAACCCGGAAACTGACAAATCCTTCCTGCAAGGTATTCAAACCAAGATTCACTTCGGTTATGCTGTCAGTTGGATATGGCATTCCGTTAACAGATAGTTTTTCTGAATCAGTTGAAAGCGAATAAAGATTGGGTTCAAGAATATCAGTATTCATAAGTTTCAACGCATCAAGCTGGTTGTCAAAGGTCATCGTAGCTTCATTGTTAAAATATATAACCGTTGGGTCGCCCGATGAACCGTCGACACAATTTCTGGCCCTGATTCTGAGTAACGGAAGCCATTCATGCGATTCTTTCTTGTGAAATCGTGGCGATAAATTATTGACTCTGACGCCATTGGTAAAAATCAAAGTTGACTGAACAGGAAAAGTCCCATTGGAAACATGAATAAAAAAGCCCTGCATGGCGGCAATAATCCTGCCCGCAAGACCATCGCTTGAAACGCCGTTTACATACGAACTGTATGTGCCTGTGTATTGATCTGTAGTTCCAGCGTTAAAATAATACACGGCATTGTCAATGTTGGTTCTTACCCATCCCGTTGAAGCATTCCAGTCAATAGGCGAAGGGTAGGGATTGCCAATAAGATTGAAACCGAGTGTAAATGGTCTGGCGCTGTTGAACAAGGTAAGCGGAATCATGCTTCTGTTATTCACAACCCCAAAAAGGTCAACAGTATCCGGCGGAGTGGTGGATCCAAAATTAACGGCAAAACCCTGCATCGGGTTCAAAATTCCCGCTGAGTTTGTATAGTTTAACCACCCTGTGAAAAACCGGTTTTCATCATACCTGTAAAAAGTGGGGAACGAAGCAGTCAGATTAACGTGATCGCTAAACTGCCCAACATTTGTCGACTGAAACGGCGAGCTGAAATATTTATACCCATAACCAACCGGGAGATATCGTTGCATAATGAGGTCTCCTGTCACTTCGCCGGTTCCGGTCCCATCAATAAGCGCTGTTTGCGTTTGATCCGATAACAATGTGAGTTTTTTATTGACGCTAAGATTTCCATTGCTTAACAAAATACCGCGCAGTTTTTGATTCAGCGCTGTTATTGAAGTATTACTCCCGGTCTCAATGGTTATATTATTAAAGAGGGTTGATGAACTTCCTCCGATATCCTGCACTTCGCCGTTAAATATAATCGTGCCGCCATTATGATTAAATATGCCATTATTTGTAAAGTTCATGGAAACGCTAATCGTACCCGCCGCCGGACCTGTTAGGTTGCGATTTGAATTGATTGTAACGTTGCCAAAACCGGTTATTTGTGATCCGCTGATAACCGAAACGCTGTCGAAAACTACTCCACCGCCGTTATTATTGAATGTTCCGTTATTTATCCAGTTTCCGCGAACAATAAAGTCGGCGCTACCCTTTCCGGTGAATGTTTTTCCACTGCCAATCTGAATATTATTGAACGTTGTAGTCGAGTTTCCACTGAGTGTAGTGATTCCCGCAAAATTCACTGTGCCGGAATTATGGTTAAAACTGCCATTATTAAACCAGTCGCCGGCAATATTAAAAGCGCCTGACGTCGGACAGGTAAGACCGCAACCTGTATTTATCTGAATATGGTTCAAAGTGAGAGGAACAGCTCCACTAAGCACAGTTGTACCATTGAATATAGTTGTACCATTATTATGAGTGAATGTTCCGTCGTTAATCCAATTTCCATTCAGGATTAACTTCCCTATGGATGACGCCGTAAAACTGCTTCCTGATAAATTGGAGAGAGAACCGTTCAGCATGATATCAACGTCGGTCATTAATTTGATTCCGGAGCCTGACAGGATTAATCTATTGTAGGTTTGCGGGTAAGGAAAAACAACCGGATTAGCGGAGGCATTGTATAATTCGATAGCGCCTCCACTGACCAGGGTGAACAATAAAAAATTTCCTGCCGGAAAAACAAAAAATCCGTAATCCGAAGGGGTTAGTTTAATAGTTCCGGTACCGGTAACTGTTCCGAGATCGTGACCAACAAAATTTGCGAGATCAAGTATCGCGGTTCCATTCAAGGTAAGAGTATAAGCCCGACGCCCTGTGCCATTCGCTGTTACAGTATGCCCGGGTGCAATTACAACAACCTGTCCATTGGGATAAGTTGTGGCGGCAGCCCCGGCATGCGAAACCGTTGACCAGGTATTCAAATTGTCCCATGCGCCGCCGAGTGTGGCATTTCGGCTGAAATATGTTAATATCGTTAGAAATTCCGATGGATAACCGGCAGTATAATCTCCATCGAGATAGGTAACGTCTGGAAAACTGAATTGATGCAGGCTTGTACTAACCGCAGTACCCTGAATCCATTGATTATTATAAAAACGCCCGCCAATATACGAACTTTCAGCGCCGGCTACATCCGATAAAAGATAAGTATAATAATGGCTCGCCGTTGTGCCGCTGAAACCGGCGCTCGTAACATGCCAGTAATATTTTAACTGGAAATCTCCAGGATCGGTTGTACAAAAATGTTTGGAGTTTACCGGAACCATTGTAATTGTTCCTGGAGCGGAATTAGCGGTAACATTAATTCGCGCCGGAGTATATTTTTGCGGGCAACCAACAGGGAAAGTAAAATCGTGAGCTGCTGCCGGAAATGATTTTCTAACCCCGGCGTCGCTGATCAAACCGTCAGTCCTTATATAACTTGTTGCCGAATTACCAACTATTGAACCGTCGGCAGTATTTGACAGGATCAGCAAATTATTGCCAATATCAAGCATTCTGCCTTGAAAAGTGAGAACTCCGGTAATATCCATTGTAACAATCATTGAAACGTCATAAGCGCTGTTAAGGTACAGATTCCCGAATTTTCCAAATCCATTTCCCGATAACGTCTGCACTGATGAACCGGCAAGTAAAATCCGCCCGGTTCCGGTATGTACGGAAGAATTTGTGATATTACCGATCACCGTTACTATATTTCCTCCATCATTTAAAACGCCGCCGGTTAAAGTCAGATCTTTATTTACTCTTACAGCAGCGCCGGCGTCTAACGTAACTGTTCCTGTAAGATTTGTATTGTTGATAATCAATTTGGCAAAATTTGTTGTATTTCCGGCAACGCCTGTAATACTTTGTGTTGGGTCGGCGCCATTAAAGGTGGTCTCCTGACGCAAAGAACCCACCCGGTATCCACCCGTAGTTACGCCTGAACCGGCGTCTGTATTCAAATTCACAAGGTTTCCGGCAATATTTACATCCAGACTATCGGCATTAAAAACAGAAGTAGGTTGAACTGTCAGTGAGCCTTTCAAAGAAATACCATGAACCGAAAGAGTGAGGGTTTTGGGTCTGGTAACGCCATCAACCGTAAGGTTAAATAAAGGCGACTGTGAATCAAGAGTAAAACTGTTAAGGTTACCGGTACCTTCTGTTACAGCGCTCCCAAATACGATTGTGCCTCCTGTAATTGTTGAATATTCAGGTCGCAGATAGAGATCATTATAGGTAATACTGCCTCCTCTGACTATATTCAAAGCGCCTCCCGACATATCGAAGACGCTCCCGGAATTTAAAATCTCTAATTTCGCGCGGGTTGGCTGCGATTTTCTTCCATTTATTGTAACAGCGCTTGAACCCGATTGTTTATAAACAAGCGAACCAAGTCCATTGATCATACTTCGTCGCACCTGACCATTTACGAATAATGATCCGCCGCTGATTTCAATTGTCGGATAACCCGCGCCCGAATATTCAATATCATTGTTAATACTATCGGCTGAATTTCCTATAAAAATCCCGCCCGATTTTACCTCAATCATTCCCGAAAGAATAACATCGGCATCATCATCTGCCGCTGTTGCAACCAGAATAAACCCTCCGTTTGCCGATAAACATGTTGTTGCCGGTATGGTAAATTTCTCGCTTGCCACGGTGACAGAAAGCGCGCTTGTTGATAATCTGAATGTTCCATTAAGTAATGTTAATGGGGCAGTATTATTGGAAAAGGTAAAGGCAGTGGAAGTAATAGTAAGTGTGGGGGTTGAGGAGGCGCCTTTATCAAGCGTTAATGAATAAAAGTCGTTGGTTGTTCCTCTGCCCGAAATTGAAGCGGCGAGTGTGCCGGTAAAAGTAACGTCACACTTGTAAAGATTAGGCGTTACCATAGCGCTTAAATCAAGCGTTCCATTGTTTGTAACATTTCCTCCCAATGAAAGTTTATGGCTTACAACAGCCCCGGTAGCCGCAAGGTTAAAAATTGCGCCGGCAGCAATGGTGAGATTCTTGTCAATTCTTATTGATTGGGCATTTCCATTTTGAAAAACAAGATTGCCTTTGTTAATCAGCAGGTCGGTTTTAATTGTCAATGATCGCGCCGCTACTCCGTTCAATTTAACGAAACCGGTAGCGGAACTTCCACTAACGGTCATTGATCCATAAACGACAAGGTCAACATTTGGCATTGTAATGGTAAATCCGGTGGCAGGCGAAAGCGCCACATTGCAATAATTGGTAATAGCGCGTATCGTTGGTAAAGCCGAAATCAATGGAAGAAGAAAATCAACGCTGCCTGTATAATACTCTACTGTTCCTCCGCTCGCGCCCAGAAAATTACCAAAATCACCCGCAGGGAAAACGGCTGTGGCGCCTGTTGATGAAATCCTTAATTTTCCCAGGCTTCCAGGTAAAACCGTTCCGAAATTATGACCTGTTGTACTTCCGATATCAAGCGTTGATCCTGATTTAATTGATAAACTTCCACAAAAAACCGAACCAGTTGAAACGGCGACAGTATGATTGTATCCACTTGCATTACCAATGAAAACAGGATTGTTTGCTCCCGGCGCCGTTGCTGCCGTGGCGCCGCCATAATCCACATTCGACCAGGTTGACGGCGCGCTCCATTCGCCGTTACTGCGACTATAAAACGCAGTTACGGAACCAAATGCCGCTGAAATTCCAGCGGTATAATCACCGGTAAAACTATTTTCAGAGGGAAAGGAGATCAAATTCGCGGTTTCGTCAACCAAAGCTACATCGTTAACGTAAGTCCAAAAGGCAGGATTATATTTACCCGGAACATACAGCGGATTATCAGGCAGACTTCCATAATTAAATAAAAGAGAGATAGAATTTGCCTGAATATTGGTAAATCCAGCCTGCTCTACTTTCCAGTAATTTTGAAGGCAAGTTGAATTTGTCACAAAAGGATGTTGTAAAGGAACCGGTTTCACGGTAACGCTACCAAAGGTTGCAGGCTTTTTTTTCAGGTGGATAGTTACCGGGGTGTAATTTGACCCGCTTCCTACGGGAAAAATATAGGTGGTGGTGTCAACATATATTCGTCGAAGTCCGCCATCCGAAGGCGCCCCTGAAGTAAGAATAAACCTCGAAGCGCTCATACCGCCCACAATGGAGGCAAGCCCTGTAAGAGTCAACTGGTAGCGGGCAATATCAAATAACCGGTCATTCGCCAGGGTAAGAACTCCCGTAATTCCAATATCGGCAGCAAGGGAAACCTGAGCGGTTCCTGATAAACCATTAGTGTTATTCAATTCAAGATTCTGAAAAACGCCGAGTCCGTTTCCTGATATTACCTGAGTTCCGGAGGATTTATTCAAAGAGATTTTACCGGCGCCAACGTGAATGGCGCTGTTTATAACATTGCCCGATACATACACTGTTTTTCCTCCGTCGGCAAGAGTTCCTGTGGTTATCGTCAGGTCATTTCTAATAGTAAATGAACTGGCAGCCGAAGCAAGAATCATACTTCCCAGAGGTTTACTTACCTCGAGGTTATATAATCCGTTGGTAATTGTCCCGTCATTCCACAGGAAATGGTTACCATAACCAGTCATGGCGGTTGTATTATTATTTGGCGTATAGGTTCCTCCCTGGTTAATAAAAAAATCGTTGCTTACCGTCACCGGAAAATTTCCGGTTCCGGCGGAGAGTCTTGCGTTTACATAAATAGTTATCTTATTTGAAACTATAAGATCATGCAACAGATTTACAATGGGAACTCCTGTGGTACCGGTTGTATCCTTACGTTTAACATCGAGATTCCACAAATTGACCTTCGAATAAATGTCAGTTGATGGTGAATTTACGGGGTTTGTTTCAAAGGTGATTTTACCGCCGGTTACTGAGAAATTTCCTGGATCGCAATTCAGAAAAACGCCGTTTCCGGTGGTATCCGATCCGTTATTCCGGTCGCGTATGATAATCTCGCCTCCGGTCATCACGAAAGTTGAACTGGGATTGGGAATATTGAATATGGGAACTGAAGATAATTCCCCAGGTTCAGTTTCGTTACCGCGTATAATCACGGTTCCTCCGGTTTGAACATAAGATGTTTTTCCGGCGGCAGTTCCTGTGCTTCGCATAACGGTGGCATTCACTACGCCTCCGTCAACCACAACCATTGATGAGGAATTGGCTGTATTCCAGAAAATAATACCAGAACTGTGACGGGTGCTGAAATAACCGTCGGAAATTCTGAAGGTTCCAAAGATTGACAGAGCCTGTTCAGCATTCGTAGTTACTCCGGCAGAGTGTGCCGGAGCCTGTGGAAATCCGGAAGAATCGGATGCGGTGGTATAAACAGAAACATTATGTCCGGCAATCCATAATTGAGCTGCAAGCCCGATGGCATAATCGCCGTTCCCTGCCGGTCCTACCGGACCTTCGGACAATGAGGGAATCAAGATGTTGCCTGTAAGTTTTAATGTGCCATTTTTTAGCCACAGAGCCTTTCTCACTTCAGGATTATCCTGGGTAAAGGGTGTGTTTTGATCACGCCTCACTGCATTTGAGCCGTACAAAGCAAAATTTGTAACGTTCGATGAAAACAGTGTAAGAATGTAGGTTTGATCACTCCCTTTATCCACAATCAGATTGTAAAAATCAGTGACTCCATTCAGGGTGACAATGTTGTTTGCTTCACCGGTAAATCTGACGGTTACAGCGCCATTACCGGCAAATTCGCCATAATTAGGGGCTGTAAGATTTGTAAATCGTACAGTTCCATTATTGGTAAAATCGCCTCCAACTGTTAATTGGTGAAAAATAGTATGAAATTGTCCGGTAGGCGGTAAAGTATTATTTGTTGTGGTATATTTTGCAATAGAATAAGCAGCGGTATTAGTATTTCCGCTACCGGTAGTAATTTTTCCGCTTGCTTCAACGGTAAGATTACCTCCAACCGTTATAATTCTTTTGGTAGTTGAGGTATTATTGATCTGTAAAATTCCTTTTTGTATAGTTAATGAGCCATAAATATTGAGATTTCTGCTTATGGTCATAATCTGAGTAACAAGTCCAAGATTGATAACAAGATTGCAGTACGTCGCAACGTTGCCATCAATGGAAAAATTCCCGGAAGCGGCATAGTATTCAACAGTTCCGCCATTTAATGTAAGAAAAGTTCCACCTGTGATTGTTGGAAGTAATGCAAAAAAAGGCGTCGAACTTACCCTGCTTGTTCGAATGCGCCCTTTTCCATTAAGAATTATAGGATTTGTCACCGTTTTATCAGCGAGGTTCAGTACAGCTCCAATGTTAATTGTTATCGTAAGACCTGTACTGGCAATGGTACCGGTAGCTGTTATCGTGCGACCCGTGAGAACACAAACAATATCGCTGTTGCCAGGAGTTGCCGAACCTGTAAGAGTAGTTCCGGTGGAGTCGGTGGTCCAGACATTTGAACCATTCCAGTTACCCGACTGGTAACTATATAATTTGATTGCGAACCCTTCAGTGTTGAAGAATAAAATTGCAGCGCCCAGGGTGACATACGCGAATATAGCCGTTGAAAACTTCATCTTCATCATCCGGATCTGTCGTTAAAAAGGCTACCCATTGCCACATAGCGGTCAAATCAAGTTTATTACTTTAGAATATAATCTGCCTCTGCCAGTTTTTGAAGTTTGGTATCAACCGGGGTGGTAAAAACAATGTGCAATTTGCCCGATTTATAGTCAACGCCGGGAATCCTGTCGAGGTTGCATTGAAAACGGCGCGACAAATTTGGCGTGTAAACCGCAACTCCCTTCACCGAAGCTACCTTTGTCTCTTTTCCATCTTTGGAAACATAAGTTACGATCATATCTCCATAAACCGAAAAATTACCTGCGCGGTTAAAAGTCATTTTAAGTTTTGGAAGCGTATCTTTCACCATCTCAACCGACATATCCGTCATTGTAACCTTTGTAGTTGGTTCGCCTATTCTTATTATTACAGGAATAGTGATTCCGAAAACAGGAACAAGCCGGGCAGTTACTGATGCGGTATCTCGCACAAGTTCATTTTCGCCGAGCGCCCGCGCTTTTGGAACAGCTCTGAAGTAAATATGGGAACGGTATTCGCCGGGTTCCATTTTTCCTGATTTTGCAAACTGCATTTTTACAATCTGCGATTTTTTTGGCGCCAGCGTTACTGTGCGGGGATAAAACCTAAGGTACTTTTCGGCAAAAAACTGACCCTCGTCAGGGGTAGTAATCTGCTAAAAGGAACCATCGTCTTTCATTCTCATCTGAACTATAGACACCTGATATTTTGCGGTATCATTACCTGTGTTTGCAAGGGTAAGATCCTGCGATTTCACATTTCCCTCAAAAACCACTCTGCGGGGAAGTATCAGCAAATTTCCCTGAGAACAAACATCGCTGAAAGAGGCGGCGCCAAAGAGCGTCATCATAAATAAACCCCGTAATAACAAAGCAATCCGGTACGATCCGGACTTTTTAACTGATAAACCTGGAAGTTGCATACTTCTTATTTTTAAATAGACTGGCAGCTTAACCATAAGCTCGGCGGGAAAGAGCGCCAGATTACCTTTCCCGTTTTAGTTTTTTAGTTGTAGTTCACGGTTACATTGAGAGGCGAAACCGAAACAAAGACGCCTGCAAGTAAATCAGAATCTGAGTTTTGCATTGAATCGGTGTCTAAAGATTGAACTATAAGGTTATTTTTACCGTTTGTAACTTCGAGTGGGGATGATGGAACTGTTATTTTGTAGGTATAGGCTGTTGTAGTTCCCGAAACTAAGAAGGAGGCGGCTGTAAAAGTACCCATAGTAACAGGAAGCGTTATATTTTCCGGCGAAGTTCTGAAATCGGAAGGTATCAGTTCAACCATACCTGCAATGATGATGGCGACGCGATCGAAATTCAGGTCAACCGATTTAGTTTGTAAAATAGGTTCAACCACGGTAGCGCTTGCGCGGGAGCCGGAAGTACCGCTTTGTGCGAAAACAGAGGATAAACTCCAGGAAAGGACAAGTATGAGGATAGAAACTTTATACGTCATGTTACATCTGTTTTGAATTTCCTGATAAAGATACATCATTTTCTGAGATTACGACAAATTCCACGAAAGTTTGTATGCTTTATTGCAATAAAAAAAAAACGCTGTGGTTACACAGCGTTTCTTTTCAGCTTGATTGTTTAATTATAGTTTACAGTAACATCGAAATCGGCAGTTGACTGATAAACGCCATATTGCTGATTGGCTGCAACAGTAACATCAGCGCCAACATACAATACTTCATATCCTGATCCATCCAAAGTACCTGTCGGCGTTGGCGTACTGGTGAAGTTGTCAACAACCATTGTTTCGCCTCCCGTGCCGGTTGTGTTGGTAATTAAAAACGATGTAGGAAGAATAATGGAATAGGTTTGATCGGCAAGTCCGTTTACGTCAAACTCTGCGGCAGTAACAGTGCCCACTACTACCGGGAAGGTAACGCCGCCAACCTGTGAACGGGTAGCTGCAAGTACGGGCGCCAGAGTAACAACGCCGCCGGTAGCGCCAACTGCCAGATTTCCGAAATTCAGATCTACCTGTTTTGAAATTGAAATTGGGGCAATAATTGTTGCCTCGGTGCTTGCTGACGCAGTTACCTGAGCTTCTACTGTAACTGCGAACATTGTTAAGAATGATGCTACTGCGAAAATTTTTGTAATTGTTTTCATGTGGTTTTTGGGTTTTAGTTGATTGGTTTATTGTTTATTGGTTATTAGTTCGTTAGTTTGTTGGTTTATTTGTAGTTTTGTTTTTTGTTGATTTGTTGAGGATTTCGGTTTTGCTTTTCGTAAACTTTTTCTACTTCTTGTAAACTTTTATTTTACTTTTTCTTATGCAACAAAGATATAGTGAGAAATACCCTTGCGCAATGGGCAGTAACCATAAAGAAAAACTCCGGGAAACCGGAGTTTTTTTAATGCAGCTATTTCCTATGTAATTAACATACAAATCTTTAATTAAATTAATTGACATAATTACAAACTGCCAGAGTAACCCTAACAAACGAAGGTTTGGTAAAATAATGCCAGATTATTTTTAAAATTGAGTCTACTCCGAAAAGTAGTTAGAAAAATAAGAATTTGGCTAAAGCCCGGAATGTCAGCAACT
>JAPLDO010000086.1 GCA_026391715.1 Bacteroidota bacterium | reverse complement strand
CAATGGATTCAATGCCTTACGTAGCGGCATGTTCTATCTGAACTCAAGCTGGAGCTTTCCGGATTTCGCAACGATCTTCTGGTCTTCGACATCATCGGGGCAGTTAAAGGCAATATCGCATGGGATGAATTTGTATAATTTCTCAGTGTCGCTGTATCCGGCAAGCAGGGGGAATGGGTTTGCGGCGAGGTGCATAATGGATTATTAGCGGATGAACTGAGAAATAGCAGACAAACCATTGGGATTAACAACAATGCTGAATAGTTGCTTACATGTTTCAGAAATAGTAAATTTGTTTATCATAAAGATATTGAATTTGAAAAAATTAACACCCGCTTAAAATGATAATAACTGAAGAGTATTCTGATTTTCAGGTTGATTTAATTCAGGTTAATTCTGCCCGATATTTAGGGGATTATGCAATCAACGTATTCTTTAGCGATGGATTTAACCGGATTGTTGATTTTAAACCGTTTTTAAATAATGCATTGCATCCATCTATCAGAAAGTATTTAGATGAAGTCAGGTTTAAGGATTACCAAATTGTTGATGGAAATCTCAATTGGAACAATTACGATTTGATTTTCCCAATCGAAGACCTTTACAAAGGGATACTGTAATATCAGCGATTAACTTTACGCGCAATGGCGGCGTATGCCAACCGAAAGCAACAAAACAATCCGGCAAGCAGTGGGAATGCGTTTGCCACGAGGTGTTTGAGGGATTAATAGAGCAAAAGCGCAGAATTTCCGCACGAAGGAAAGAGCAGATGAACTGCAAAAAGAACTGACTGTAATGCGCAAAGAATGGGAAAGAGATATTTAATAGATTCCAGTGATTTCAAAAACATTAAGGATCTGGAAATATTTAATCCTTACGAGAAAAGTTAGATTACATCAAAGTTTACAACACTTTTCTTGTCATCGAAACATTGGTTTGAGGCGTTTTAAATTAGCATGAATTCGAAAAAATATTTTCTTCTCTTAATATTTAGCCTCTGGGTAACCTTAGCGGGATTTTCACAAACCATTACCAATGTTGGTACGGATTTCTGGGTTGCATTTCCACAAAATGGGGTTAGTTCTATCGTACTAAAACTTTTTATTTCTTCCAATTATTCAACAAGCGGCGTCGTATCATCCGCTTTTCCTGGCGTCAATCAAAATTTTACTGTGATACCCGGCGTAGTTACTCAATTAATCATTCCTTCCGGAGTTCAACTTGTTAATGGCGCCGAGGATAAAGGGATTCACATTACATCGAACGACCCCATTTCCTTGTACGTGACCAACAGTGGCATGGCAAGCGCTGATGCCTATCTGGCTTTACCTGTCAATGCTTTAGGGTTGGATTACCGGATTGTGACTTATACGACAACTTTTAGCGCAAGTGATCAATCCAGTTTCAGTGTGGTGGCTGTACAGGACGGAACTGAATTGACAATCTTCAACCACCAGACCAATTCTACATCAACGGTACAATTACACATCGGACAAACATACCTTGTTAAAGGTACAAACATGAATGATGACCTGACGGGTTCCAGGGTACAATCCAACCTTCCTGTTGCAGTTTTCGGATCGATGCCTTTGGCATTGATACCAGCAGGTTGCAATGCCGGCGACCATTTAGTCGAGCAGATGTTTCCCTACTATTCCTGGGGAAAAAATTTCGTAACTGTTTCTTTAGCCGGACGTGACGCCAGCGGTGATATTTTCAGGATTGTAGCTGCGGAGGATGCAACCAATATCTCAATCAACGGCATTGCAGTTGCGACAATTAATAAAGGAGATTACTATGAAACGAATCTTACAGGAAATAATTCCATAACGACATCCAACGCAACCATGCTGGCACAGTTTGCCAAAGGAATGTTTTGTTCGGGGATGATTACGGGTGACCCAATGATGATGTTAATTCCGCCGAGAGAACAGTTTTTAACAAATTATACCATCTCAACAGTTGATGGTTTTTCGAGCTGGGTTAATATTGTTGCTCCTGACTATGCAATTGGGACCATTTACCAGGATGGAGTTTTAATTCCTACTTCTGCTTTCAGCCCTGTGCCTTCAACCACCTATTTTGGTGCGCAAAGACCAGTCGATCCCGGTTCTCATACATTTACGAGTGTAAGTCCGTTCGGAGTATTCGTGTATGGATGGCAGACAACCGATTCGTATGGCTACCCGGGCGGATGTTCACTTTCGCAAATAGGAACAGTAAACAGTGTAACGATTTCACCACCGGCTGCAACCGGGCTCCTTAATGTTTCAACACTCTGTTTTACGGCACATGTTCAAGATAATTTATCAAATCCGGTGGCAGGGGTACTCGTAAATTTCAACATCAGCGGGATCAGCAACATTACCGGCGCTGCCTATACCGACGCTCTTGGAAACGCCCAGTATTGCTATGCGCGCACAGGCGCTACAACAGGTAACGACAATATTTATGCAGAGTGTTTCGGATTTATCTCTACGACTTCTACTGCAAATTGGATTCTGAATTGCTTGAATCCGACTGGAGCCGGTACAATTGGTAGCAGTCAGTCAGGGTGTGGTAATTTTATCCCATCTACATTAACCAGCCTCACTTTGCCATCAGGACAATCAGGTACACTGGAATATAAATGGCAGCAGTCGACAACCAGCGCAGTTGACGTGTTTACTGATATCGCAATGAGTAATTCACCAGATTATTCTCCAGGATTGATTACACAAACGACCTGGTATAGAAGAATCGCCAGAGTTGAATGCATGAGCGACTGGACTGGCGCTGCCATTACAGATGCATTGGAGATAACTGTCAACATTCCTGTAATTCCTTCTGTGACCATCACTGCTGATTTTCCTCAGGTATGTGCGGGAGAAACTGTAACTTTTACAGCCACGCCGGTTAATGGAGGAACATCACCGGCATATCAATGGAAGGTTAATGGAACCAATGCCGGGACAAGCGCACCGGTATTTTCTCATATTCCATTAAATGGAGACCAGATAATATGCCTTGTCACTTCAAGTATGACTTGTACTACAAATAATCCGGGTGCTTCCAATACCATAACCATGATCGTAAACCCGGTATTGCCTGTGAGTGTAACTATATCTTCAACGGCAAACCCGGTTTGTTCCGGGACTTCGGTTACATTTACTGCTTTCGCAACCAATGGCGGTACAATTCCCGGATATCAGTGGAAAGTAAACGGAACCAATGAGGGAACCAATAATCCGGTTTTCTCCTTTTCACCGGTAAATGGTGATGTTGTAACCTGTTCGCTGTCATCCTCCGAAACATGCGCATCCGGAAATCCTGCCCCATCAAACCCAATCACCATGTTAGTGAATGCAAACTTACCGGCAGGGATAACCATTGCGGCGTCAGCAAAC
>JAPLDO010000124.1 GCA_026391715.1 Bacteroidota bacterium | reverse complement strand
GCCTGGTAGGTTTTATCCTGGTACCATCGTCCGATGGAAAGGAAGAAAACAAGTCCGGCAAGCGAGTCCATGAATCCGGGACCAGCGCCTGAAATAATTTCATAAACGCTTCGGAAAAAAAGCGCCAGTATTCCGATGGCGATAGGAACATCAATACTTATAAACCTTTTTTTCAACCCTTTCCAAGCCGAAATAAGAAAGACCGATCCAGAATAAAAGGCGACCGGAATGCCAAAAAGAATATTCAGTAATCCGAAATTGTGTCGCAGAAGATTTTCCACGGCATCGTTTAAACTAAGATATGCAGGAAAACTGAACAACATGATATTCCCGAAACAGAATCCGGCGACGCCGAGGCGGTAATAAATTCCGCGGTTAACCTTTGCTTTGGCGTCTTTGTTCAGGTTATCGGGCGAAAGTTGCGGTATGTAATTTATTGATGCAAGCAGTTCAACAAGTTGACGAAGGGAAATTTCATTGTCGCGGAAGGTAATAGTTACCTCTTTTTTAATAAAATTTACCGATGAATGAAAAACGCCGGGGTTTAGCCGGCGCAGGTTTTCAAGTAACCAGATACAGGAACTGCAATGGATTGCCGGGATGAATAACCTGACTTTGCTGACTCCATCCTCAGAGTATTCAAGTAATTCACGACGGATCTCCTCCTGGTCGAGCCAGGCATACCTGCTTCCTGTTTCGATGCTCCCGGTTTTTATGCCCGGATGTGATTCATACTTATAATAATCGCAGGCGTCGCTCACGCTGAGTATCTCGAAAACAGTGCGACATCCGTTGCAACAAAAGCGTTTCGCTTCCAGAATCACAGGCGCGGCCCCGCAATCCTCGCCACAGTGGTAGCAGGCATTCTGGTCATTAACGGAATTGGAGTTAACAGGATATTTTGCCATAAGGTAAAAACTCACTATCTGAACAAAGCAGAAAGTGAGGGCGCAAAGGTAGAAAAATCGCAATGATTCCAGGTTCCAGGTTTCAGGTTGCAAGTTCTTGCTTTTATGGTTTGTTAAACCTTAACAATCTCTCGTTTTTCCTTTGCAGATTGAATGCGCCATGTACTTTTTCAGTCCCGTGAAACTGGTTTTTTTTAGGCTTCCGGTTTTTTCGAAAAACATTGCTTCATATAACATTGATATTCAATTATGAACCCACTCCGAAAAGTCATTTTTTTTGCCACATTGCTACAATCATCACGTTATTGCCCCTGACTTTAGCCCCCTTCCCCAAAAAGGGAAGGGGGAGTCCCGTGCTAATATGCAATAGCTCTGTTAATCATGGTATTATGCTGATTAGCACGTTACTCCCCTCCCTTCTTTGGGGAGGGGTTGGGGGTGGGGTCCAATGTAGGATTATATGACAAATAGCAGTTTATTTATTTTATTGACTTTTCGGAGTGGACTCAATTATCGAATAATATTCTGTAAAATGATTAGGTTTCTCACACTAATCAATTACATTTGAAAAAAAATAATAGTTCTTCGCATCGTAGAATTCATCTCGTTATTAAAGCCGATCCCAAAAAATGAAAAAATGAAAAAGAAAAGACCAATTATCCGACTGCTGGTATTCATCCTACCGGCATTAATTCAATTTTCCTCCTTCGCGCAAGGGGTAATAAAAGCAGAAGACGGCGCCCGCATAGTGAGCCAAGCAGGCAGTTACTGGGTTCTTGATAATGGAGCGTTTACCCTTACCAGCCCAAGCTCTGCCTACCCGGTTACCATGGCAAACCTTACCATTGCCAATACCTCTGTTAATACCTCGCTAACCATCGGACCGCTCAACTATCTTACGGTCAGCGGCACGCTTACCAACAGCGCCGGGAATACCGGACTGGTTGTGAATTCCAACGCCACCGGCGCCGGCTCGCTGATAAACGGTACGGCATCTGTGCAGGCTACTGTAAACCGTTACATCACCGGCATATCCCGTGCATGGCATTTACTCTCTTCTCCGGTTGCAGCACAGGCCATCAGCGGTACTTTTACACCTGACCCAGCCACTTCGTATGACTTCTTTGCCTGGTACGAGCCAACCGGTGAATGGGTCAATTTTAAAAACACAACTGATCCAACAACGTGGAATACTGCAAACGGGAATAACAATTTTACAGCAGGCAAAGGCTATCTGGTTGAATACACAGGCGCTGGGCTTACTAAACAATTCGCCGGCAACCTGAACGCCGGAGCGGTTTCGCCCGCGCTTACAAAAACAGGTTCAGTTACGTATGCCGGTTACAACTTTGCTGGAAACCCTTATCCTTCTGCCATTGACTGGAAGGCTGCAACCGGCTGGACAAGGAGTTCACTTGTTGTAAACGGCGGCGGATATAGTATGTGGATATTGAATGATGCTGTTGGCCAATATGGAACCTGCAACAGTGCGAGTTTCAGTACCGAGCCTAATAATGGGGTTACTCGATACATTCCAGTTGGCCAGGGATTTATGGTATTGGCAGCCTCAGCGGGAACGCTTGGTATGGCAGATGGAATAAGAATTCATGCTGATCAGGCATACCTTAAATCAACCGATGAAATCGCCAATATCCTCCGCATAAATGTTGCAGGCAACGCGAATACTTATTCCGATGAAATTGTTATAGAGTTCGGTCATCCAACCGCTGACGGCGGCGCAGGAAAGATGTTCAGCTTTTACGAAACCGCGCCCAGCCTTTACACCGTGAAGCCGGATGGCAATTATTCAATTGATTTTCGAGGAGAACCCGGAGCTGTTACCATCCCCTTGAGTTTTAAGGCAGGCGCCGATGGCAATTATGCGCTAACCGCCAGCCAACTGGAATCGTTTACATCATCCACCGCCATTACCCTCGAAGATTTAAAGGCTGCCAAAATGCAGAACCTCATGCAAAATCCATCTTACACTTTTTCCTCCGCTAAAACGGATGACGCCGCTCGTTTCCTTCTCCATTTTGGCGGCGCTTTCAGCGTAAATGACAAAGAAAAAGAACAACCGGTGAGCATTTACGGATCGGGCAATTCGGTTAATATTGCCAATAAATCGGGCGTGGCGCTCAAAGGCGAGGCAATTGTTTACAACATGATTGGGCAGCAGGTGACGCAACGGCGCCTCGATGAAAATCCGCTGACGAAAATCAGCCTCAACGGAAGTACAGGATACTATTTCGTAAAGGTTATTACCAATGAAAATACATATTCAGGAAAAGTGTTTATTAATCAGAAATAACGAAAAAATCATGAAAAAATCACTAAAAGTCACAATTTTCACCATGTTTATCTTTACGCTCATGGCGTTTTCCCAAATTGGTTTCAGTCAGTCGCCACCGCCGCCTCCGGGAGAAAAGGGCGGTAATACCAACCAGGCTCCGCTTGGCGCCCCCATTGATGGCGGTCTTACAATATTCCTGCTCTTTGCGGCAGGTTATTCCGCCCGCGAATGGGTTAAGGGCGGAAATAATAAAAAAGAGTTATTGGGAAATTGAACTTTAATCAAAAATGATGAAATCAAAAATGATGAACGCTGCTTATGCAACATTAATGATAATGTTTTTTATCGGCAGTATGTTTGCCCAAACCGGAAACGTGGGCATCAACAACGATGGCACAAGCCCTGCCGCCAGCGCAATGCTAGATGTAAGCGCAACAAACAAAGGGTTTTTGCCACCACGGATGACAACTGTGCAGCGAAATGCAATTTCTTCACCTGTGGCGGGTTTGGTAATTTTTAACACTGACGAAAGGACATTAAATGTTTACATCGGGACATCCTGGGGTTTGCTCAGTCCGGTTGTTTGCGGGAATTCCTTCAGCGACCCACGCGATAACAAAGTTTACCCCACCGTGCAAATTGGCGACCAATGCTGGATGGCGAAAAACCTGGCTTACTTGCCATCGGTTGTTGGTCCCGGTACCGGTTCAGACACAGATCCTTATTTTTACGTTTACGGATATGATGGTACTGATGTTGCTGCTGCCAAAGCCACCACCAATTACCAGACTTATGGCGCACTCTACAATTGGCCGGCTGCTTCTTTTGCTATAACTTGCCCCACCGGCTGGCATTTGCCAACCGACGCCGAGTGGACCATACTGACAAACTATTTGGGAGGCCAAAGTGTTGCCGGCGGAAAACTAAAGGAAGCAGGCACAACCTATTGGACAACCCCAAATACTGGGGCAACCAACGAAAGTGGATATACAGCCCTCCCGGCAGGCCGCCGCTACACCAGTGGCACGTTCAACAACGTTGGCATCTACGGCTACTGGTGGAGTTCTATAGGGAGTTCAATCTATGCCATGCTCCGGCTCATGTATTACAACAATGGCGAAGTGGGCAGTACCGCATACAATAAGAGTAACGGGTATTCTGTCCGTTGCTTACGGGATTTCTAAGACTATTTGCGGCAGGTTATTTAGCCCGACAATGGGTTTATGGCAGAAATAATAAAAAAGAGGTATTGGGAAATTGAAATTTAAGTGCTAAAAATTTGATTGAACCCATTCTTACCTGTGAAGGATTAAGCAGCGATCAGCCACGAAGCAGCAATAAGCCACAAAGCAGCAATCAGCCACGAAGAGATAAGCCACGAAGTGGCGTAATATCAATAACCGTGGGTGAAGCCCACGGATGTTGCATCTCATGGCAACCTCCAGCCCTGAAAGGGCGGCATATAATAACCGAAACTGTTAGTTTCACCCTTTCCCCATTTAATTTTAACGATGGCGATCAATCAGCAAATAATTATAGAAACATGAAAACAAAAATGACAAAAGCAATTTATACAACAGCCATGATGCTGCTTTTTGCCGGCAGTATATTTGCCCAAAATGGAAATGTTGGCATCAACAACGATGGCTCAACCCCTGCCGCCAGCGCCATGCTCGATGTAAGTTCAACTACCAAAGGGTTTCTTCCTCCGCGAATGACAACTGCCCAGCGAAATGCAATTTCTTCACTTGTGCCGGGTTTGGTAATTTACAACACCGATGATAAAGCCCTGAATGTTTTTAACGGAACTTCATGGGGTTTGCTCAATACAGTTGTTTGCGGGCAGTCGTTCAACGACCCACGCGATGGCAAAGTTTACACTACCGTACAAATTGGCGACCAATGCTGGATGGCGAAAAACCTGGCTTATTTGCCATCGGTTGTTAGTCCCGGTACCGGCGACGGAACATCAACGTATTATTATGTTTACGGATATAATGGAACTGTTGTTGCTAATGCCAAAGCCACTGCCAATTACCAAACTTACGGGGTGCTTTACAACTGGCCTTCTTCCCTTACAGCCTGCCCCACCGGCTGGCATTTGCCAACTGACGCCGAGTGGAGCACACTGACAACCAATTTGGGAGGCGAAATGGTTGCCGGTGGAAAACTCAAGGAAGCAGGTACAACTCATTGGCAAACTCCCAATGAAGGGGCAACCAACGAAAGTGGTTTTACTGCTCTCCCGGCAGGCTACCGCGACGACGATGGCACGTTCTACCACGTTGGCAACTACGGCATCTGGTGGAGTTCTACAGAGTCCGATACGAGCTTTGCCCGGGACCGGGTCATGCCCTACAACGATGGCGGTGTGAGCAGGGACGTCCTCGGTAAGAGTTTCGGGTTTTCTGTCCGTTGCTTACGGAATTTCTAAGACTATTTGCGGCAGGTTATTTAGCCCGACAATGGGTTTATGGCAGAAATAATAAAAAAGAGTTACTGGGAAATTAAATCAAAAAACATGAAACCAAAAATGACAAAAGCGATTTATGCAACAGCCATGATGCTGTTTTTTGCAGGCAGTATATTTGCCCAATACGGAAGCGTGGGCATCAACAACAATGGCACAAGCCCAAACGCCAGCGCCATGCTCGATGTAAGTTCAACCAGCAAAGGGTTATTAATACCCAATGTTGCGCTTTTAAGTACAACAGATGTTACAACAGTTCCAGATCCTGCGTTGAGTTTATTGGTGTACAATACAGCAATAGGCACTGGTGTAACTCCAGGTTACTATTATTATAATGGCGGTTCATGGGCAGCGCTGGCAGTCGTTGGCCATTACATTGGCGAACTCTATCAAGACGGCATGATATTCTGGGTTGACAATACCGGGCAGCATGGACTTATTGTTAGTTTTGCTAATTTAGGCTCATCCGGTGAGTCATGGAGCGATCCTGACAACTATCCTGTCGGCTCAAATAGCACATGGAACGGACAGGGCAATTCTACAAAATTTTTAGCGTTAATACCATCCCAATACGGCGCCGCTACATTGTGTGATAATTACAGTACAGGTATTTACTCCGACTGGTATTTGCCAGCAATTGACGAACTCAGTCTGATCTACCATGTCCGATATATTTTAAATAAGAATATTGAAGGAGTACCCGGCGCTAACATTCTTGGTAATCAATCTTATTGGTCGTCCACGGAGGTCGATAATCTCAACGCGTTGAACTACGACTTCAACACCGGCTACGCCAGCGTCAACCTTAAGTCCTACGGCAGTTATGTGCGTGCCGTCAGGGCTTTTTAACAATTTTGTTTGGGATAAAGTAAAATTATCAAAGTAAGCCAGGTGTATAGCGTCGCTTGTATATTCTTATCTTCATTTGTTGCTCCGTTAAGTAATTCAAAAACTGTGATAACCGAAATATAAAGATCATTCTCTTTAAAAAGACTGATAAATTTTGTTGTTGGCTTATCTGCACTGCGCAAATAATCAATCACGATGGATGTGTCAATTAAAACTGCTCGATATTACATTGATTTATCAGGTTATTCGATTCTACGACCGGCTGCAAATCTTTTTCATTCCAAACTCCAACGGCTAACAGTTCTTTCAATTGTTTATTTTTATTTGAAGTGGTTGGTTTTAAATGTTTTCTGGATTTTGCTTTTGTAACCGGCAAAACAATAACTTCAACAGAATCATGATTGAAATCCGGCGGAAATTCAATCACAATTTTATTATGGTTTACGCTGTAAATATGCCTGAATACTTGCATGATAAAATTGTTTGATTTTTGCAGAATTATAAAATTTTGGGGTTGGGATGGCATATTAAAAATTTCACTTTTAGTAAGGTGAAACCTTTTTGTTTGGGGTAAAGTGAAATTATCAAAGGAAGCCAGGTGCAGCGCACCGGTAATGTTTTTAGAAACCACATAACCAAGCCACAACAAGAGGTGCAGCCTGTCTGACCCCGCCATAAAGCGGGGGCAGGCTGCACCTTACAAATACTGGAATAGGCAATCATTCTACAAATATTTCGCGGCGCTGCCTCTGGCGCTAATCTTTGTAAAGGTTTCACCTTTTCAAAAGGTGAAACCTTTTTTTAAGAATAGCCAAAGCCATTTCCTGTTCAAAATTCAATTTGCTGTATCTTTGCATTTTAAATATCCAAAATATGGAAAACGAAAATGTAGCGGAAGAACCATTAGCCACTTACAATAAGCCGCTTAATTTTGAGCAGGTTTGGCAAATGTTTCAGGAAACAGATAGAATTTATCTGAGAAATTTAAAGAAACTGATAAGCAGTTTAAAGAAACTGATAGGAAAATCAGAGAACTTGACAGATTGTTTACAAGCCAATGGGGAAAATTAGTTGAATCGCTCGTTGAAGGAGATTTAATAAAATTGCTCAAAGAACGGGAAATACAGGTCGAAAGCATTGTCCCAAGGCGTAAAGGGAATAAGGCTGGGCAGAATTATGAATTTGATTTAATTGCCATAAATGGCGCCGAGTTGGTTATTGTTGAAGTTAAAACCACTTTACGTCCTCAGGATATCACTGATTTTCATGAGAAATTGTGGAAAGCAAAAACATTTATGCCAGAATACCATGATAAAATTATATTTGGGGCAGTAGCTTTTATTACTGCCGATGGAGGCAGCGAGCGAATGGCTCAAAATCAGGGTCTCTTTGTAATCAAAGCCACCGGCAGTAGTTCGGCAATTGTAAATGAGCCTGGTTTTAAACCAAAAGCGTTTTAGCCGATTCGAAAATTAGCTTTTAGCTTTTAGTTTAAATGCGCAAAAGCTTTGGTATAATCGGTGATGGACGTTCACCAAATCCATCAGGTTGACTTGATGGTAATTTCACAAATAAAGGTTTTTTGCCTCTGCGGATGACAACTGCCCAGCGAAATACAACTTCTTCGCCTACGTTTGATATTTTTATATTTGAGTCCACTCCGAAAAGTGGTTATAAAAATAAAAATTTGGCTAAAGCCCGGTATACCAGCAACTTGAATTGCCACTACCTTAAGGTAGTGGCAATTTATAACCAGATAGTTACTGGACTTTAGTCCAAATAGTTTCCTTTTCGGAGTAGGCTCATATTTTGATATTTCTCTTGCCGCGAAGCGGCAATTTTTTTTTTGCACCATATAAAACTCAGACTCAATTTGCTGTACCTTTGCATTTTAAATATCCAAAATATGGAAAACGAAAATGCAGCGGAAGAACCATTAGCCGTATCCACCCCACTAACCCCATCTTGGTATTCCGGAGAAAGATTAATACCAGTCCGGGGAAAAGTGCATGGCGTAACTGTGCGCCACCACCACCAAGCCCATCTTACACCAGCAGGGCTTTGTCAATAAATTGCGGGAGC
>JAPLDO010000014.1 GCA_026391715.1 Bacteroidota bacterium | reverse complement strand
GTCAAATGGTTGCAAATCGGCCATGTCATCAACATGGATTACTTTGATGGGAATGCCATTCCTTCCAAGCCGGAATCTTCGGAAACCTTCACCTCCACCGGCAGATTTGAAAATTGTCTGAGTAATGACTACGCAAAGCTTACCGTACTCTTTAAGATATTTATCAATTGAAACATAAGTCATTAAAATTGAAATGTCGTCACTGGATTTGCCCAGTCTTGCGTCAAGCCCTTTGTGTTCAAACAGGTCATAATTCCGCCAAATCGGAATACTCAAATCCCTATATTCCCTGGGTAAGGAACTCCAATTCACCCACGGCGGATTACCAACAATAAAATCAAATGTCCCTGAAAAGAGCGGCGCAAATGAATTTTTGATGATCCTCGCCCAGATGCCGTTTATGCCTTTTTGTTCAAGCCCCAGCAATTTCTCGTAGGTTTCGGCAAGGACGAGGTCAATATTCCCGTTGTCTTCCTTGCTTTTTTGGTCGCGATGGACACGGTCGAGGAATTGGTTAACAGTAAGTTTCCGCTTAATGCAATCTTCAAGTAAAACAGTTATTTGCTGTACCGCATCCCTTTGAACAAGCGCTTCAGGAAAACGGAATGCCCCAACGCTGGTAGAAATCTGGTAATGGCCAGCCTGCTGGTCAAAAAGTTCATCCTGATGTTTGGCGCTTGGAGGATTGATACTGTCGCAGAGATAGACCGGTATGGTTATCTCGCCTTTTTTATATTTCAGCAAATCCGCCACCGCGAGCAGGTAATTGGTGCGGGCTGAGATTACCGCAAGCGGGTTCAGGTCAAAACCAACGATATTTTTTGTAATCTGTAGAAGTGTATCTGCCGGCGCTATTTTTTTTAGCTTAGCGTGTTCCTTCAGCCGTTTTATCGCGAGGACCAGAAACGTTCCGGAGCCGCATCCGGGATCGAGAATCCGTTTCATAAAAAGATCCGGTTCTTTAGCGCCATATCCCACCAGGTTAAGGCATCGTTCTGCCAGCCAGTCAGGGGTGTAATATTCGCCAAGGTCGTGCCTGATCTGCTTCGGTACCAGGAACTGGTAAAGTTTTTTCAGGATATCCCGCGTCTGGTCGGGCAGGAGTTCCATCGTTTCCGGATCGTATTGATTAAGCCGGTCAATGACGCCGCGCACGGCGTTTTCAATGGCGCCGTTCCATACATCCGGATACCATGAAAGCAGGTCTCCTTCGAGGAAATTCCTGATGTTCAGCGGTTCAGCCCTGAAAATACCTCCTTCTTCCAGTTGTTCAAGTTTATCGTGCAATTGGTCTGACGAAAATTCATCCCAATCGGAAAGAGGCAATCCTGCAATATTTTTTAAAGTATAAAAACCCACCACCTGATAGGCGAGCAATTTCATCAACAATCCGTAATAGGTATCCAATGCAAAGAAAAATGCAAGAAAACTGAAATCCTTCTGTTCATTCTGTTTGAAGCCATAAGATTTGAACAAGGTTTGAGTATCAAATTTTTTATTTTCCATTGATCCATGAACCTCGGCAAATTGCATCGCCCATTGTTCAAAAAAAACTTTTATGCGCGGGTTTGTATTTGAATGAAGGGCAAAATAGAATGCTCTGATGGTATTTGAAGCAATATAGTTTAACGAGCCGGAACCAACGCCAAAATCCCGAATAAGGTTTTCAGGAATCAGCGCCGATTTGGAAGTGAGTTTTTCAAGCAACTCAAGGAAACGTTCAACGCTTTGGTCAGAAACAGGAATCGGTTCTTCGACAATCCATTTCCTCACTTTAAAAATGAAAAGAAAATAATTTCCGTCAAAAGCCACCCCCAGCAAACGCTCCTCTTTCCATCGTTCTTCCTGCGCCAGATCTTCTATATATCCCTCTATTTGTGCGATGAGTCTTCGGTTTTTTTCATTCTTTGCCTGGATAGTTCCGGGTTTCTTGTATTCGAGAATCAGGCGGTTGAAAACGGTATCTGCTCGGCCATTGGCAAGCTGGCGCTCGTTATGAGGATAAAACTTCAGGTTAATCCCTTTCAGGCGGATATAATCATCCCAAAGCGGCGCAACCATTTCGCGGAGTTTTGCTTCGGGATTGTTTTGGGTTTTTGCAACTTCAACAACGGCAGCTTTTATACTGTCAGCGATACCTGAAAAGTCTTTTTTCATGGAATTCCTTAAAAAAATCAAAAGTAGCGATATAAACCCAAATCAGCAACACTCGCTCCCACAATCGCAATTCGGCTCCGTTCCCCTGAGCAATCCATTGATAATTCCGGCGGCGCATCCAACGCCCGATCTGACGGAAATTGCATTTTCAGGACAATTTTTTTCACAGGCGCCGCATTCCATACAGAGATCTTTATTCGCAATAGTCGCCTTCCTGTTTTCAACGATAAAAACATTATGCGGACAAACTACAATACACATCCTGCAACCATTACACTTTGACTCGTCAAGTTTAAGGGTGACAACATCGCTGAGATATACAAATCCGTTCATAAGAAAATAAATTTTGAAACAATCCAGGCAACCAGCCCCAATCCGGTCAATCCGATTTGTAACGGCAGGGCTGTTTTCATCTCTTTCTGCACTCCTGAAAGAGAGGTAAAGGTTGAACTTCCGGTGAAGTTCATGGCAAGGAATGAGGAAAGTCCTCCTATCATCAGTAACCAGGAAAAGGTTTCAAGGTTGTTAGTTCCGAGAAGATGAAAGGCGAGCAGAAGAACAGCGGCAGCCAGTCCTGTTATAAGCCCCTTCAGCGAAAACCTGCGGAATGGAAGCCAGGGTAATAGGATTGGCGTTATGACTAATCCGGTGAGATAAGCGCAGAGCAGGATAACCGTTGACCTCAGTCCGTCGCTAACGGCAAGGTTTAACGAATATCCATGAGGATTTAATCCCGAAAGAATTATAAAAAAAGCGGGAACAACCAACAGGTAGTATTTCCCATAAGAAAGCTCAACAGGTATTAATTTCAGACGTTCCCAAAGCGGAAAATCAACAGTGCGCATCTCTTTTGTCGCCTTCATCCCGGTTCTTAAAAATTCCGGGATATCGGCAGCCCTTACCGGTCCATAGATAACTGAAAATCCGGTTTGCCGTTTTACTTCATGGGCTGATATTCCTACGGCGCCCAATTGTGGCACAATGATCCTTCGATGGGAAATAATTTTTTCAAGCCTGGTAACACCGATTTGCCGTGTAAGTTCTTTTGTTGAGAAAGTTCCCTTACCTGCGGCGCACCATACATTTATGCCTTTGGTATCGAGCGTCAGCGCCCATGCATCCAAACCTGTCAGGGCGCGGCGTACATGATCGAACGACAGCTTAAAATTGCCGGTTACAAAAACATTTGAATTTTCATCCGGGTTGCCAATCGCATAAAGCCCCGGTAACACTTTGTAGTGCATCCGACCAATTGACCATCTGGTTTTCATGGCGCTCCAAATATCTGTGGCGCTCCATTTTGTTGAAATCCGGGGAATGTTTCCTGCGGTTGTTTCAATCACGCCGATAATATATCCGGAAGACATAGTTTGATTTTATGATTTTATGATTTGAAAATTTGACAAGTCAGGAGTTGATAAAATAAGTAACGAATTGAATTTACTGAATTGACGCCGCAAAAATACAATAATTTAAAATAACGTAATTATACGTCAAATAAGTTTTTCTGATTTGATACCTGGGAACTGTTACAGGGTAAATTTGATTAAACCCGGAACGCTTGATTGATGATATATATCAATAATTCCCCGTTTCTTTTCCTTTTCAAAGCGGTTAAATTTCCTTGCAATTACGGTCAAATCTCTCTTTCGACGCCAGTCCGGGCAATTACTGATTCGATACATTTACACAAACGATAACATAGTAATCAAAAGAAAATCCTTATCCATGAAAAATCACTTTTTAATCAGTTGCGCAGGGATCCTGCTTTTCATCACGGTTCAGCTTTCTGCGCAGGTTGCAGTAACTACAGATGGTTCAACTCCTGATAATTCAGCAATGCTCGATGTAAAGTCCACATCGAGAGGAATGTTGATACCGCGCCTTACTCTAACTCAACGAAACGCAATCGCAAACCCTGCCGCCGGATTAATTCTCTTTCAGACAGACAACACGCCGGGATTTTACTTTAACGCCGGAACGAGCGCCAATCCGGTTTGGATGATGGTTGGCAATAGCAGCGGCTGGGGAATTACCGGCAACAGCGGAACCGCTGCCGGCGTCAACTTTCTTGGCACTACCGATAATGTCCCGATCACTTTCAAGGTCAACAATCAGTTGGCAGGGAAAATAGAGGCGTCAAATGTCGCCCTGGGCGTCAATGCCATGCATTCCAATACTGCCGGTTCATTTAATATTGCCTTCGGCAGCGGGGCATTATACAGCAATTCAGTCCGTAACAATCTGGTTGCCATTGGCGACTCTGCCCTGTTCAGCAACACCTGGGGAGCGCTCAATACCGCAGTTGGGTCAAAGGCAATGTTCTCCAACACCGAAGGTTGGTACAACACGGCTACCGGATATCACGCGCTCATGTCGAACACCTGGGGCTCTGCCAACACTGCCTTTGGAGAAAGCGCCCTGTTGCTCAACACCACCGGGATTCATAACACGGCAACGGGCACAAGCGCCTTGCGCGGCAACACGACCGGGACTGAAAATACCGGCGCCGGCGTACACGCGCTGTATTCCAACACCGTTGGGGCATTTAATACAGCCACCGGCTCTTATGCCCTTGCTGCCAACGATAATGGTTACTGGAATACAGCATCGGGATTCAAAGCGATGGAATTAAGCGTGTCGGGCGACCGAAATACGGCAAACGGAGCGGAAGCGCTGCACAACAACTCTACAGGATATCAGAATACAGCCGTCGGATTTGACGCCATGTACAACAACACAGCCGGATACGCCAACACCGCTTACGGCACAGAAGCGTTGATGGGCAATCAGACGGGATATGGCAATTCAGCCCACGGTTGGGAAGCGCTTTTCAGCAACCTAACCGGCAACAGCAACACTGCTTACGGATACAAAGCGCTATACGCCAATTCTGCCGGAAGTAAAAACGTCGCTATCGGGGCTTTTGCAGGTTATTATGAAACCGGCAGCAACAAACTCTATATTGACAACCTGACACGGGGGAGCCTTGCCAATGCGATGTCGCTGGGATTAATTTACGGTGAATTCAATGCCGACCCGGCTTTCCAGAAGCTGATCATCAACGCAAATGTTGGCATTGGCACTGTAAACCCTACATATAAATTGTCGGTGAACGGTTCCATCCACGCAAAGGAGGTGATTGTAAATACCGGCTGGTCCGACTTTGTATTCGACGAAGACTACAACCTGATGCCATTGCATAAACTTGAGAAATTCATCCTCAACAACAAGCACCTGCCCGATATTCCCAATGCCGCCGAAGTTGACAAAAATGGCGTAAGTCTGGGCGAAATGGATTCAAAACTGCTTCAGAAGATCGAGGAACTGTCGCTATACGTGATTGAACTGAACAAGAAGGTCGAAAAGCTGCAAAGCGAAAACCAATCCCTGAAAAAACAGATTTACAAGGTTGCAAAATAGTATAATCCAAGATGAAGATGAAATCAAAATACGTACATAAATGGCTTTGCCTTATTCTGCTATGGCTGCTGATTCCGGGAGTTTCAAATGCTGCCTTTTTGAGCAATATCCCACAAACCGTCACGCTTCCTGATAATTCCGTAATTCATTGCTTTGCTACCGGAGATGAATTTTTTAACTGGCTTCATGATGCAAACGGCTACACGCTTATCTTCGGCAGCGATGGTTTTTTATATTATGCCATTCAGGATGGCGCGATGGTGAAACCTTCAACATTCCGCGTGAACAGCGTATCGCCGGAAACCAAAGGAATTCATCCCTGGACTTTGATTTCGCAGGAAGCCTATCAGCAAAAGAGAAATGCTTATGCCGATACAGCAGATTCGGGTCATTCCACAGACGCGCCTCATACCGGAACCATCAACAACCTCGTGGTTTACATCCGTTTCAGCGACCAGACAGAATTTACCGATCTCAGCTCTTTCTACGACAACATGTTCAATTCGGTTGTCACAAATGCCAATTCAATGCGCAACTATTTCGTTGAAGCCTCATATAATCAGTTAACGATAAGTTCTACATTTTACCCCGCCGCCTTCGGGAGTACGGTGGTTTCATACTTAGACGGACATCCGCGGGATTACTACCGCCCATATAATGCAACTTCAAATCCTTCCGGGTATCAGAATGACGCCGAGCAACATGCCAGGGAACACAACCTGTTGAAAGACGCCGTGAATTACATCAGCGCGGCGGTTCCGCCGGATCTGATCATTGACGCCGACAATGATGGCAAGGTGGATAACGTATGTTTCGTCATCAGAGGCGCCGAAGATACCTGGAACCAGATTTTATGGCCTCATAAATGGGATTTGAATACTCTGGTTGTCAATATCCAGGGAAAAAGGGTTTGGGCTTACAATGTTCAGATGCAGACACGTTTGCAAAACAATGGAACCGGCGATCTGGCGCATGAGATGTTTCATACTATCGGTGCGCCTGATCTTTATCATTATAACAACCCATGGAAAGTCCTTCAACCGGTAGGTCGCTGGGATCTCATGGAAAATAACTGGAACCCGCCCCAGCACATGTCGGCATACATGAAAGCGACTTATGGATTATGGATATCATCCATCCCGATTCTCTATTCATCCGGGTATTATACGCTGAACCCTTTGAATTCAAACTCAAGTTCGCAGGTTTGTTACCGGATCAATTCCCTCAATTCATTCAACGAGTTTTTCGTGGTTGAATACCGCAGAAAAACCAGCGTGTTTGAAACAAATATCCCTGGCGAAGGGTTGATCGTTTACCGGATCAACACCAATTTTGTCGGGAATGCAGGATACAACAATACCACGATATTCGACGAAGTATATGCTTACAGACCGGGAGGTTCCACAACCGTGAACGGATTTATTGACAGCGCGAATTACAGCCAGCTTGCAGGCAGGACAGCCATTGACTGTTCGACAAATCCGACAGGTTATCTGACGTCAGGCGCAGATGGCGGGTTAAATATCAGTGAAATCACGGAAGCGAACGGGCAGTTGACTTTTTTAGTTTTATTCAATGTGCCGGCAAACCTTGTATTAAACCAACCCAATACCATGGGAGTGCATGCCGCATCAAATGAAGTCGGACTTCAGGACGGTTTTAACACAACGCCTTCAAACTCATTCCGGGCGATGATTGATGAGTGCCTCACCCCGGTCAACGCGCCATCCCCAATATTGGCAGTAAACCTTTTTGAAGTGCAGGTACTCACAAAATCTGACCACTGGATTAGTTCTTACACCATCTCTTCATCTTCAAACCCCGACATCAACTCGATAGTGAACAAACCGGATGATAAAGGAGGCTTTTTGACCGATGGAGAATACAAATACATCATTTCCAAGGAAGGATCTGAAATTGAAAAAGGCGGTCTGTTGATCAAACCAGGAAAATCAGAGATTGAAAATCAAAAACTTTGGAAAAAGTAACAGATGAAAAAAGTCTTGTTTTGATTTATCAGTTATATCGAATAAAATATAAATATAATTCATTCCTCTCCGAAAAGTGTTTAGAAAAACCAAAATTTGGCTAAAGCCCGGTATATTAGCGCTATGAATTGCCACGACCTTAAGGTCGTGGTAATTGATAAACAGCTTCTTGGTTGGCTTTAGCCAAAATTTTTCTAATTTTCTGAATCCAACCTTGAACCGATCGCGTAAATTGTATACCTTTTACTGTGATCTTCAATTTTCAAGTTAGTTTCAAAATCAATCTTTCCATTCTGCAAGCATGTTGATAAGTGGGCTAAAGAATTGATCAATAAAATCTTTGTATCTTTACTCATGGAAAAGTTTGTTTTATGATTTACTCTTCAAACGCCGATATTGTCGCATTTTTGAAAGGTTTGACGCAAAGCCTTCATCCTTATGCGCTTGCTAACGAAGTACACCTCTCGTTTTCATCCGGGATGAAAAAACAGATGGTTCAATATCAGCCTTTTTTACTTTCCCAATCCCTGGTACAGTTGATTTGTAACATGATCAACCTCCTGCCGCCAAAAAGCAAAATCAAGGTACGGATCAATTATGGCGCGGATAATCAAAATTTAACGGTGGAGATAGAAAATACCAGCATAAACTTAATATTGGTAAACGAAATTGCTGCCCAAAGCATATATTCATTTATAGGTAACCCATTGTCGCATGGTACGATATACCGCCTGGTCCTTCAGTTGCAACACATGGCCTCAGTTCCAATTCAAACGACCAATACCTCCACCAATAACCTTCCCCAGTTCTACAGGGAAATTCAAAAACGGCTCCATTCGCATTTTAATCAGGCCGACAAACTAATCGCGACCCTTGAACAGAACCAGCCCCATGAAGCAGCTTTCATGCAAAAGATCAATACGCTTATAAAAGTTAACCTGGAAGATGAAAATTTTGATTCCGATGCTTTGTGCAAAGCAATGCACATGAGCAGAACGCAACTGTTTCGCCGGTTGAAGTCACTGATCAGACAGGCGCCCGCCATTTATATTAAAACCATCCGGTTGCAAAAAGCTAAGGAGATGCTGGAAACTACTGATTTTACCGTAAGCGAAATAGCCTATAAAACCGGGTTTCAAACCATCAGCCATTTCTCGAAAATTTATAAAAAACAATACGGTATAGTGCCCTCGGTTTTCCGTCAAAGTAAAAAACCTGCAACAAATGAATAACAGATCGCAACAAACGGACTAACCACTTCCTGATTTTGGCAGGTATCTTTGCTGAAAAAAAACATGGACCAACAAAGACAAAACAAGGAGTTTATCATCCGTTATTTGAATGACCTTAGCGGTCATGTAAAAACAGAGGAAATGCTGAGAAAATATATTACTGATGAAGAACTTATCGGGCATATTATTTTTTTCGACACGGCATTTCCCCGGTACGAAATGTTTGCCGATGAGATGACGGCTGAGGGCAACCGCATCGTTATACGGGCAAGGATGAAAGGTTGTCATGAAGGTGAATTCAGTGGCATAAAACCGACTCACCGTAAAGTTGAATTTCCGTTCGTGGTGAGCTACGATATCGAAAATGGGAAAATCGTCCATCATTGGCTTATTGCCGACCAGATGGCGCTGATGGAACAACTGGGTTTAATGAATGCCCAGGGATAACGATCCTCCCGTCAACCGTCAAATCATACCGGTTACAAGATAATTCCTGCCGGTTATCAATTCAGTATTTTAAATCTTTTTTCCGAGCGTTACTTTCGTCAGTTTAGAGAGTATTTGGCATGCTATTTTATTACGTATTAATCAGGCATAATTGTACCATATTGAGTAATTAACCATCAAATCAAATGAAAAAAATCACCATATTCCTTTTTCTGGCCATCATGGTGGTCATTGCCGGTTGTAAAAAAGAGACACCGCCCCCCGAAGACCCTGTTACCGGTGGCGCCACACTCACCACTGCCGGGGCAACCATGATAACCAATACCTCAGCGCTTTTAGGCGGCGCAGTCACCGACAGCGGTTCCTGCACTGTAAACGCCCGCGGGATTGCCATCAGTACGGCACACAATCCCACCATCAGCGGAACCTTCTATCCTGAAAATCCTCCTGCCGGAACCAGCAGTTTCAACATTCCGGTTGGCTCGCTGATACCCAATACTACATACTTTGTACGAGCTTACGCGATCAACTGCAAAAGCGCCAGCTACGGGAATGAGATAGAATTTACAACCGGTAGCGGCGGCGTCAGCAACGATACTGCATATTTTAAGCTTACCGTTGGGGGGGTAACGTACTTCAGCTATGATTTGATGAACCCCGTGCTCGTAAGTAAAGTTTTCCCCGAAGGCGACACACGTTTTGCGTTTGCTACATGGGATAGCAGCAACCTGGCTTTCACCGTTGCTTCACAATCTTCGTTTCTACTGGACCCGGCAAAATCATTTGGTTATAGTTTTTCTTATGTGAACCCCGATGTGGACCGCGCCGGCGCTTACAGTTTTGGCAAGTTCCTGAATCCGAAAAAAACCCTCGTCATCACAATAAGGACAGACGCCGGAGATCCCCTGGCATGGATTACCCCCGGCTACAATTCGTACGAAAACTCCGGAAACTATACCCGGCACACGGTAAATGGCAACTGTGAGGAAGCAGAACTGACCAGCGACCTGAACACCCTGGTCATTTCCAAATGGGGAGACCCGGGGAAATTGATAGAAGGCACGATTACCGGAACACTCTATGAAAACACCAAGGGCGTTTTCAACTGCCAGAATTCAATAGCCATGCCATTTTCTGTGGAATTTAAACTCAAGCGACTGAAATAAACCATATAAAAGATCAGCATGAAAAATATCTTCATTTTAACCATGATGTTTCTGCTTTTCAGCAGAGCAATGTTTTCCCAGGTAGCCATTAACAACGATGGCAGCCAGCCGGATCCTTCGGCAATGCTTGATGTTAAATCAACCACCCGGGGCGCATTAATTCCCCGGATGACGCAGACACAGATTTCGATGATTGGAAATCCGGCAAACGGATTGGTGGTTTTCTGCACCACCGACAATAAGTTTTATGCTTATATTGCCAGCGCCAATGTCTGGAAGGAAATTTTGTACGGCAATGGTACCCTTGTCCAGTTTTCTTGTGGATCCTCCTTCACCATTAACCATGTGGCTGGATTGGTATCGCCGGTTTCCAAAACCGTATCTTATGGCACTGTTACCAATATTCCCGGAGAAACTTCAAAATGCTGGATAACCAGCAACCTTGGCGCCGACCACCAGGCAACCGCCGTTAACGATGCCAGTGAAGCTTCGGCAGGATGGTACTGGCAGTTTAACCGCAAACAGGGATATATGCATGACGGGACAACAAGAACGCCTAACACCACCTGGATCAGCAGCATCAGTGAAAATTCAGACTGGGCAACTGCCAACGACCCTTGCACGATTGAACTTGGCAGCGGCTGGCGTATTCCGACCAACAGCGAATGGACAAATGTAAGTGTAGCCGGAAGCTGGACCAACTGGAATGGCCCGTGGACCTCCGGTTTGAAACTCCATGCCGCCGGAGTTGTCGGTACCGCAGGGAACCTCTTCATTCGCGGCGTTTATGGTTATTATTGGAGCAGTTCGCAGTTAGGACTGATCTGGGGAAAGTTTCTGGAATTTGACAGCGCCTCGAGCATAATGTTCAACGGTGCAAAGTCCCAGGGATATCCGCTGCGATGCCTCAGGGATTATGGCACAGCGCTGATGCTCCCTGAGGTTACCACTTCTCCGGTGATCAACATAGCCCAAACGTCGGCCACCAGTGGAGGGAATGTAACTTCCGACGGAGGAGGCGCCATAACGGCACGTGGAGTTTGTTTCAGCGCTTCACCAAATCCGACCATCGCGGGAAGGCATACCAGCGATGGTAACGGGAGCGGCGTGTTTATCAGCAACGTCATCGGGCTTCCGCCGACTAATTTTTATGTGATATATTACATCAGGGCTTATGCTACGAATAGCGTTGGAACCGCTTATGGAAATCAACTGACCTTCACCACCCCGCCTTTTTCCTGTGGATTGCCCATCACCGTAAACCATGTAGCAGGAGCGGTGGCTCCGGTTTCAAAAGCAGTTTCTTATGGTACGGTTACAAACGTCCCGGGCGAACCCGCAAAGTGCTGGATTACCAGCAACCTGGGCGCCGACCACCAGGCAATCACTTATAATGACACTACCGAAGCCTCTGCGGGCTGGTACTGGCAGTTTAACCGTAAACAGGGATACAAACATAACGGGTCAACCAGGACACCAAACACCCCCTGGATTTCTGCCATAAGTGAAAATTCCGATTGGGCCACGGCCAATGACCCCTGCAGCCTTGAACTTGGCAGTGGCTGGCGAATACCAACCTATACCGAATTGAATAATGTGTTTATAGCTGGTGGGTGGTACTTAGAGTTAAAAATGCACTATGCCGGGTACCTGGATTATAACGATGGATCGCTGGGGGTTCGTGGTGATTATGGCGTATACTATAGTAGTACACAGTACGATGTTACCCAGGGTTATGCACTCTTTTTGGTAGGTGCTGAGCTAAGCGGCATGTCCTACTCATCCAAAGCGTATGGTTATTCCCTCCGCTGCCTTAAAAATTAACATACAAATTGATGCGTTCTCAATACATTGAATTATTGGTTTTTATCCATTAAAAATTTGAATAATGAAAAAAATAATATGTTTTATCGTGATGGCCTTGTTCATAAGCATGACAATGCATGCTCAGGTAACCATTAATGACGATGGCAGCGCAGCCGACAATTCAGCCATGCTCGATGTGAAATCGCCCAGCAAAGGAGTATTGCTGCCCCGTATGACGCAGGCGCAGATTTATGCCATTTCAAGTCCTGCCAATGGATTGATAGTGTTCAATACCACCGACAATAAATTCTACACCTACATTGCAAACGCCAATGCCTGGAAGGAAATTTTGTATGGATCCTCGTCAATTTTACCTGGTTGCGGTTCGGTTACTCATGGCGGGAAGACCTACAACTCCGTGATCATCGGGACGCAGTGCTGGATGACCGAAAACCTGAACATCGGCACGGTCATCACGGGAAGCCTGGACCAGGCCAACAACGGCGTCATTGAAAAGTACTGCTACAACAACATCTCCGCCAACTGCGATGTATATGGCGGATTGTACCAATGGGCTGAAGCGGTTCAATACCTGAATGGCGCAACCAACGCCATTTCCTGGAACCCGGCGCCAACCGGGAATGTTCAGGGGATTTGTCCCTCAGGCTGGCATTTGCCGTCTGATGCCGATTGGAGCAGCCTGGAAGCTTATCTTGGCGGAACCAGCGTTGCAGGAGGAAAAATGAAGGAGACAGGCGCCGTTCATTGGGCTGCTCCAAATACAGGCGCAACCAATTCAAGCGGGTTTACAGGGTTGCCGGCGGGCGATCGCGATGTGAGCGGAAACTTCATCTTCCTGGCGACTTATGGCGACTTTTGGACCTCTTCTGAGGCTAATTCCACCCAGGCGTGGTACCGGAACCTGAACACCGGCAACGAGACCTTGTACCGTGGAGGTTATTACAAGAATGACGGCTTTGCTGTGCGGTGTCTTAAAAACTGAACTATGAAAAAAATATCTTCACTAATCTTCTTTATATGAAAAACAGATCATTTTTAACCATCGTACTGCTGCTTTTCAGCAGTGCAATGTTTTCCCAGATAGCCATGAACAGCGATGGCAGCACGCCGGATCCTTCGGCGATGATCGATGTAGCATCTACTTCCCTGGGCATTTTATTTCCGAGGATGACGCAGGCACAGATTGCTGCAATTCCGCTGCCTGCCAATGGATTGGTGGCGTTTTGCACCACCGACAACAAATTATACATCTACGGTACAAGTGTCAACATGTGGAAAGAGATTTTATATGGTACCGGAACCATCGCGAAGTTTTCCTGCGGCTCCTCCTTCACCATCAACCATGTGGCAGGAGCTGTAG
>JAPLDO010000195.1 GCA_026391715.1 Bacteroidota bacterium | reverse complement strand
TGCGCAACCGGTAATCCGGCAGTATCGCCTGCGGTTACGATGAATTTTTCCCCTGTTCTGGCGGTAAGCATATCTATATCATGTTCAGCAAATCCGGCTTGCATTGGAATCCCGGCATTATATACTGCCACCGCCATCAATGAAGGCGCCTCACCCGATTACCAATGGAAAGTAAACGGAACCAATGCAGGAACTAATTTGCCTCAGTTCAGTTATAACCCGGTAAATGGCGATGTGGTTGTTTGTATTCTGACTGCCGATATTCCATGTCCATTAAATAATCCAGTCACCTCGAACTCAATAACCATGTCGGTTCTTCCGCCTCAGAATGCAGGAATTACTATTTCAACTCAGAGTGCCACAGTTTGCACCGGCACCCTTGTTACATTTAATACTTCATCATTAATTAATCAGGGTTCAGCTCCGGTGTTTCTCTGGAAAGTCAATGGCGTTACAACCGGGACAAACAGCGGCTCTTTTTCATATATTCCTTTAAACGGGGACAAAGTGACATGTATGTTAACCTCCAGCGTTTCGTGTATTATGAATAATCCGGTTACCTCAAACGAAATCACAATGCAGGTAAGCGAAGGTTTTCCAGTAAGTATTGGAATTACTGTATCGGCAAATCCTTCCTGTCTTGCGCAGGAGGTTACCTTTACCTCAGCTTCAATTAATGGAGGAGTAAATCCGGAATACCACTGGATGGTGAATGGCATTAATGTTGGAACAAACATTCCTGCTTATACTTACACCCCTTCATCGGGGCAGGTAGTCTCTTGCGAGTTAATATCAGGTTATACCTGCGCCACAGGATCGCCTGCAATGTCAAATTTGATTGAAATGACTGTCAACCCAATACTGCCGGTTGAGGTATCAATTGTAAGTTCATTAAATCCGGCATGTTCCGGCACTACGGTTACTTACGCTGCAACGCCTGTAAATGGCGGCGCAAATCCTGTTTATCAGTGGAAAGTAAATGGCGTCAACGAAACTGGAGCTACCAATTCAACCTATTCTTATATTCCGGTAAACAATCAGGTTGTACAATGTGAATTGACTTCAAGCGAATCGTGTAATACCGGAAGTCCAGCTCTTTCAAATCCCATCACCATGATCATAAGTTCATCGTTTGCAGCAGATGTTCATGTTGTTGCATCCGACAATCCGATTTGTGATAATACGCCTGTAACTTTTACGGCAACACCCGAATTTGGCGGACCTTCACCAAATTACCAATGGAAGGTAAACGGGAATAATGTTGGATCAAACAGCCCGGTTTATTATTATTTTCCCCTGGACAATGATGTGGTTACATGTGTGATGACTTCTTCGCTGACCTGTGCTCCCGTTCCGGTAACATCAAATCCAATCATTATGATTGTGTTGGGAATCCCGGTAAGTATAACCATAACTGCAAATCCCACAACCGCAGTATGCGCCGGAACGCCGGTCAATTTTACTGCCTTTCCGGTAAACGGAGGACCAGGACCAACTTTTCAATGGAAAGTAAATGGTAATCAGGCAGGTTTAAATAATCCAAATTTTACATACGCTCCCGCAAACGGCGATGTGGTAAATTGTATGCTGATGTCAAATGCCACTTGTTCAAGCGGAAACCTGGCAAATTCTAATTCTATAACCGCTATGGTTAATCCTAATTTGCCGGTAAGTCTATCTATTGGCGCTTCAGAAAACCCGGTGTGCGCCGGAACATCGGTAACGTTTGCCGCAACTCCGGTCAATGGAGGTTCTGCGGCGGCTTACCAATGGAAAAAAGATGGCGTTAATGTAACCGGCGCAACCAATTCAACCTATTCTTATATTCCGGGAAATAGTGAGGTAATTACCTGCGAACTTACCTCCAATGCGATTTGCGCAACCGGAAATCCCGCTGTTTCCAATGCCGTTACCATGGTAGTAAATCCGCTTCTGCCGGTGAGCGTTTCTATTGTTTCATCAGCCAATCCTGTATGTTCGGGAACATCGGTTATATTTACTGCAACTCCGGTGAACGGCGCTTCGGCGGCATACCAATGGAAAAAGGATGGTTTTGATATCAGCGGCGAGACAAATTCAACCTATTCTTATGTTCCTGGAAATAATGAAGCGCTAACCTGCGAACTTACCTCCGATGCAATTTGCGCAACAGGAAATCCTGCTGTTTCCAATACAGTCACAATGATCGTAAATCCCCTTTTACCGGTGAGCGTTTTCATTGTTTCATCAGCCAATCCTGTATGTTCGGGAACATCGGTAACGTTTACAGCCACTCCGGTCAATGGCGCTTCGGCGGCTTACCAATGGAAAAAAGATGGTTTTAGTATCAGCGGCGCGACCAATTCGACCTATTCTTATGTTCCAAATAATTTCGAGGCGATCACTTGTGAACTTACCTCCGATGCGATTTGCGCAACGGGAAATCCCGCTGTTTCAAATACCGTTACCATGGCGGTAAATCCACTTCTTCCGGTGAGCGTTTCCATTGTTTCATCAGCCAATCCTGTATGTTCGGGAACATCGGTAACATTTTCCGCCACTCCGGTCAATGGCGGTTCGGAGGCATACCAATGGAAAAAAGATGGCGTTATTATCAGCGGCGCGACCAATTCAACCTATTCTTATATTCCTGGAAATAATGAAGCGCTGACCTGCGAACTTACCTCCGATGCGATTTGCGCAACCGGAAATCCCGCAGTTTCCAATACAGTCACCATGACCGTAAATCCCATTTTACCGGTAAGCGTTTCTACTGTTTCATCAGCCAATCCTATATGTTCGGGAACATCGGTAACGTTTACGGCAACTCCGGTCAACGGAGGTTCGGCGGCATACCAATGGAAAAAAGATGGCTTTATTATCAGCGGCGCAACCAATTCAACTTATTCTTATATCCCAAATAATTTCGAGGCGATCACTTGTGAACTTACCTCCGATGCGATTTGCGCAACCGGAAATCCCGCAGTTTCCAATACTGTAACAATGGTGGTAAATCCGCTTCTTCCGGTGAGCGTTTCAATTGTTTCATCAGCCAATCCTGTATGTTCGGGAACCTCGGTAACGTTTACAGCAACTCCGGTCAATGGTGGTGCAGCGGCTTACCAATGGAAAAAAGATGGCGTTATTATCAGCGGCGCGACCAATTCAACCTACTCTTATGTCCCAAATAATTTCGAGGCGATCACCTGTGAACTTACCTCCGATGCGATTTGCGCAACGGGAAATCCCGCTGTTTCCAATACAGTCACCATGGCGGTAAATCCGCTTCTTCCGGTGAGCGTTTCTATTGTTTCATCAGCCAATCCTGTATGTTCGGGAATTTCCACAGTATATAATGCTTCGGCGGTAAACGGCGGCAATAATCCTAACTATCAATGGACTGTTAACGGAGTTGTCACCGGCGGCAATAGTTCTGTTCTCACCTATCTTCCCGTAAATGGAGATTTTGTTCAATGTCAAATCAATTCGAATTATTTGTGCGCTCAGGGAAATCCGGCATTTTCCAATGTTATCGTTATGATTGTGAACCTTTCATCTCCTGTTGGTATCAGCATTGTTGCAGATCCTCCCGGTTCGGTGTGTTCCGGCAACCCGGTCGCCTATGCCGCCACAACCGTCAATGGCGGTTCAAACCCTCATTTTCAGTGGAAAGTAAACGGAATCAATTCGGGAACCAATTTGCCTGCATACACTTATCAGCCGGCAAATAATGATATTGTAACATGCGAGTTAAATTCAAATATGACTTGCGCAATGGGCAATCCGGCTACAAGTAATTCTATCGTTGTTTTGATCGGTTCCACCCCGGTTGTCACTTATACTCCCTGCAATGATATTGTGACTGCCACCAACGCCAAACCTTTCAAACTTCGAGGCGGACTTCCGCTTGGCGGGGTTTATTCGGGAACCGGAGTTAATTCGGTAACCGGTATTTTTAATCCGCTTGCAGCCGGCGCAGGCGCTCATCAAATTACCTATACTTATACAAGCGTATCGCTTTGCTCGTCCTACGGCTTACTTACAATAACCAACCGCAATGCAACTCCGGTTTTATGTGGATCTTCGATAACAGATTACCGCGACGGCAGGGTTTATACTACTGTTCATATTGGAAATCAATGCTGGCTTGGCAGCAATCTGAATTTTGGGTCTATTCGCAATTCTCCCGAATCACAGGTAGATAATTGTGTGGATGAAAAATACTGCCTCGCCAATTCGGAATTAAATTGCACACAATTTGGCGCTCTTTATCAATGGGATGAACTTATGCGTTATGAACCCTTAGCAGGAGGTCAGGGATTGTGCCCGCCGGGATGGCACGTGCCGGCTGATACGGAATGGTTAACATTATTCAATTTTTTTGGCGGACAATCTTTTGCAGGCGATTCTCTGAAAAAAACCGGAACCGGTAGTTTCCGCGCGATACCGGGCGGGGTATTATACCAAAGCTACTCATGGTCGTTCTATCCTCCGGGTGTATCGGGAACTTTTTTCTGGACTTCGGAAGCCGCCGGCGCCATTAAAGCAAAATCACATGGATTGAACTCCGCAGTGAAATCGGTTTCTGATTATCTTTCGGGAAGGGGAAACGGTTTTTCGGTGCGCTGCCTGCTCGATTAACGACCGATTCCAACAATTTTTGCCTATCTCGCCTTACATAACCCGGAAATCAGTACTTTTGGAAATTACAACCACTTTATTTTGAACTCGTGTTAGTTGATATTTTTATACCTTGCTTTATTGATCAGGTTTATCCCGAAACCGGGATGAATATGATTAAGATTTTGGAGAAACTCGATGTAGCAGTTTACTATAACGGCAATCAAACCTGTTGCGGGCAAATGGCTTTCAACAGCGGTTTTTGGGATGAAGCCAAACAAATGGGAGAGAAGTTTCTGAAAGACTTTCCAAACGACCGTCCGGTTGTTGGTCCTTCGGCGTCCTGTATCGGTTTCATCCGCAACTACTACGGCTGGCTATTTCATAATACCGCAAACCATCTTGAGTATAAACAGTTGAAAAAAAATATTTTTGAATTTACTGATTTCGTTGTTAACGAACTGAAAGTTGAAGATGTGGGAGCAACTTTTCCTCATGTGGTCACTTACCATGATTCCTGCGCGGCGTTGCGCGAATATAAACTGAATGATGAACCCCGCCGGTTACTTGCAAAAGTGAAAGGGCTGGAACTCCGGGAAATGAAGGATAATGATGTTTGCTGCGGTTTTGGCGGAACGTTCTCGGCAAAATTTGAACCTGTCTCGGTGGCAATGGCTCAACAAAAAGTACAAAGAGCCATTGAAACGGGGGCGGAATACATTGTATCCACCGACTCCTCCTGCCTGATGAATCAACAGGCTTACATTGATAAAAATAATCTGCC
>JAPLDO010000085.1 GCA_026391715.1 Bacteroidota bacterium | reverse complement strand
GCTCCCGCAATTTATTGACAAAGCCCTGCTGGTGTAAGATGGGCTTGGTGGTGGTGGCGCACAGTTACGCCATGCACTTTTCCCCGGACTGGTATTAATCTTTCTCCGGAATACCAAGATGGGGTTAGTGGGGTGGATACGAACAAACCAACAAACTACGTGAAGAAAGTGAGAAAAGATTTGCAGAAGAAGCACCAAGAAAGCGTTATGTGCCATAGTTATAAAAAAAAACATTCGTTCAAATAGTTTACATATAAAGAAACATTTTGTATCTTTGCCTAACAAAAGAAATTGGATGGACAAACTTTTTGAAATCATATTCTTGGAAGAGGCATTTGAATTTCTCAGAAACCTTGATAAAAAGCATCACGAAAAGGTTTTATTTAATATTCGTAAGGCTCAGGTTGAAAAAGACCCTGAGCTTTTCTCAAAACTTCAAGATGAGATTTGGGAATTTAGAACGCTTTACCAAGGGTTGAAATATCGTTTGCTTTCTTTTTGGGACAAAACAGATTCAGAAAAGACATTAGTAGTTTCGACACATGGATTTATAAAGAAACGAAGTAAAGTTTCGGAAAGCGAGATCCAAAAGACGAAACAAATACGTATTAGATATTTTGCAGACAAAGAAAAAGCTAAAAAGAAAAAGCAATGAAAACATACACATTAGACGAGGTTCAAGATAAGTTAATTGGGAAAGTTGGTACTGCTGATCGGGATAGGTTTGAATATGAATTGCAAATGGATTTAATTGGTAAAGCAATAAAACAGACACGTCAAGAACGCAAAATGACTCAAAAGGATTTGGGAAAGCTCATTGGAGTGAAAAAGGCTCAAATTTCTAGAATTGAAAGCAATGCAAGTAATGTTACCATTGACACATTGATGAGAGTCTTCAATGCATTACAGGCGAGTGTGAAATTACAAATTGAATTGCCCCATTTAAAAATGAGTGTAGGTCAATAACTACTCAAACGTTACCTGCAACTATGAAGAACTGAGTGCGACGAATAGACTCGTTAATTGACGCAAGAAAAGCAACGATAAATTTTGGAATGCAACGAATAAAGTGTATTTTCGTTGTAAATTATGCTACGAATGGAACCTTTCATACATCAAAAGGATAACTGGCCAAACTTCATTTGGGAAACTGAAGATTTTGTTAATTTGCTAAGTGAAGCAAGAAATCTGCAAGGACGATTGACAGGTAAAATGGAATCGTTAGGATTTGACCTAAGAAATGAAGCTCTGCTTGATACATTAACTTTTGATGTATTAAAATCTTCAGAAATCGAAGGTGAATTTTTAAATCCTGACCAAGTCCGTTCTTCAATTGCAAGAAGATTGGGGATGGAAATTGCTGGTTCTGTTGAATCGGACAGAAATGTTGATGGAGTTGTTGAAATGATGCTTGATGCAACACAAAAATGTTTCGAACCTTTAACGACAGATCGACTTTTTGATTGGCATGCCGCATGGTTCCCGACTGGCAGAAGCGGAATGTATATGATAACCGTTGCTGATTGGAGAAAGGACACAACAGGACCGATGCAAGTTGTGTCAGGAGCAATGGGAAAAGAAAAAGTTCATTTTCAAGCGCCTGATTCAGATCTGATAGAAAAAGAAATGGAGAGATTTCTGGATTGGTTCAATAATTATGATAAAATTGATTTAGTGATCAAATCTTCAATCGCACATCTTTGGTTTGTGACAATTCATCCGATAGAAGATGGTAACGGAAGGATAACAAGGGCATTGACTGATATGTTATTGGCTCAATCAGACGGAAGTAATCAGCGATTTTATAGCATGTCGGCACAAATTAGACAGGAGCGAAAACAATACTATGAGATACTTGAAAAAACACAAAAAGGGAATCTTGATATAACAGAATGGATAAAATGGTTTTTGCAATGTTTATTAATTGCTTTATAATCAACAGATTATACACTAACGCAAGTTTTGTTCAAAGCGGATTTCTGGAATAAACATTCAAGGATAATTATAAACGAAAGGCAGAAAAAACTATTGACAAACTATTAGACGGATTTGATGGTAAATTGACTTCATCAAAATGGGCAAAAATTGCAAAATGTTCAAAAGACACAGCGATTAGAGATATTAACGACTTGATAAATAAGGATATATTACAAAAGGAAGCCGCAGGAGGAAGAAGTACAAATTATGAGCTAAAAATTTAAAAAATGCACGCAGGTAACATTGTGTAACCGACCATTTGCCCTTGAATCGGTTTCGCTGCACGAAACCGCTGTACAAGGGCAAACGGCGGTTACACATGTACGTTATGGGCAATTAGAGTGAATAAAAAAATATTAAAAATGTGGAGCAATATCCACTCAAGAATAACGAACAAATAAAAAAAGTGGAATCCAGAAACCACTTTAAAAAACGGGGCGTTTCTGAAAAGCCATATGAGTAAGGAAAAAAAAATGAAAAAATTATGTATGGGTATTTCATTCCAAATGTAAACCTAATGGGTGCAGGATGTGCATCTGAGATAGGGAAACAAGCCAAAATTATTGGCGGAACAAAAGCATTAGTTGTAACAGACAAACCATTAGTAAAAATTGGGATTGTCGAAAAAATTGTTAATCTGCTTAAAGAATCAGGAGTAAAGTCTGTAGTGTTTGATGATGTAAAGCCTAATCCGTCAGACACAAATGTTCATGCAGGATTTGATTTATTTCAAAAAGAATGCTGTGACATAATTATTGCAATAGGTGGGGGAAGTCCTATCGATTGTGCCAAAGGGATTGGTTTGGTTGCTACTAACGGAGGTACAATTAGAGATTATGAAGGTTTGGACAAATCTAAAAACTCTATGCCTCCGTTTATTGCGGTGAACACAACAGCAGGAACAGCAAGTGAAATGACTCGCTTTACGATCATTACCAATACTGATACTCATGTTAAAATGGCAATAGTTGATTGGCATGTAACTCCAACAGTATCAATTAACGATCCAGAATTAATGGTTAGTATGCCAAAATCATTAACTGCCGCAACGGGAATGGACGCTTTAACACATGCTATTGAAGCATATGTATCTACAATAGCCACTCCTGTGACCGATTCTGCAGCGATTAAAGCAATCGAGCTTATTAGTCAATATTTGCGACCTGCTGTTGCAAATGGGAACAATATGGAAGCCAGAGATAAAATGGCGTATGCCGAATTTATGGCAGGAATGGCTTTTAACAATGCTAGTCTGGGTTACGTTCATGCCATGGCACATCAGTTAGGCGGTTTTTATGATTTACCACACGGTGTATGTAATGCAATTCTTTTGCCACATGTAGAATGTTTCAATATGATTGCCTGTCCTGAGCGCTTTGCCGATATTGCTATTGCAATGGGGGAAAACATTAAAGAGCTATCGGTTATTGAAGCTGCTGATTTGGCAATGGAAAGCATTAAAAGATTATCAAAAGATGTCGGAATTCCTGCTGGATTAAAAGCGCTTGGAGTAAAGGAAGAAGATTTTTCGACGCTTGCTGATAATGCCCTTAAAGATGCTTGTGGATTAACAAATCCAAGAATAGCAACCAAAGAAGATGTTATTCAGATTTATAAGAATGCTATGTGACTTTAATTCTACCAAGGAGTGAAGATTTTTCCTCCTTGGTTTATTCAAGGAATTATAAATTGAATATGGAAACAAATAAAAGCCCATAACATGCAATAGCCGTTTTTTGCCTTTTTTGTCTACGTACTTGATCTATGCTTAAAAGGCAAACAACGGCTATTGCCTCTCGTTAGCGGTAAGTTTGTTACAACACATACGATGACAGAATTAGACATAAAAAACTTTTATTCATTAGCTGAAACGAAGATAATGCTGACTGAACAAGTCAAGAATTACTATGGAAAAGAAGTAGCACCAAATTTTAATTCTTTCGACTTTTGGCGGATTGACGAAAATAAAGTATCTGAAATCATAGCTTTTTTTCTAAGCCCAAATGAAAGGCATTAACATGGTGATATTTATTTGAGACATTTTATAAATAAATTCGACTTGAGCTTTTTCGCTTTTATCAGAATTTTCCGTTGTTTGTACCTATGCCACTAAACCTTGCCTCGCTCAATTCCGGTAGCAACGGAAACTGTTACTACATTGGCAACGGACAGGAAGCCGTGCTTATTGATGCAGGCGTTTCCTGCCGCGAAATCGAGCGGCGGATGATACGGATGGGACTAGGCATCAGAGACGTCAAAGCCATTTTCATCACGCATGAGCATACCGATCATACGCGAGGCGCTGAGGTTATTTCGAGAAAGTTTGGAATTCCCGTTTACATTACCGAAAGAACATATCATCAGAGCCGGATGAAACTGGCGCCGCATCTGATGAAGCCATTTGCAACAGGGATTCCGGTAGATGTAGGCGCCTTTCAAATCCATCCGTTCCCCAAATGGCATGACGCCGCCGAACCGCACAGTTTTACCGTAAGCGCCGATGGCATAACGGCAGGCGTTTTCACCGACATCGGAACAGCCTGCGAACATGTTGCGCATCACCTCAGCCGCTGCCATGCAGCTTTTTTAGAGTCCAATTACGATGAAACTATGCTTGAAAAGGGACGTTATCCCTACTACCTGAAGCAACGCATCAGAGGCGCCGAAGGACACCTGTCTAACGACCAGGCGCTTGATCTTTTCACCACACACCGATCGAACCATCTGAAACTTTTGATCCTTTCACATCTCTCGGCAGAGAACAACCAGCCCCAACTGGTTCATGACCTGTTCAGCCGCCATGCCAATGGCGCCCGGATCGCGGTGGCGTCGAGGCATGAGGAGACGGAGGTGTTTTGGGTGGAAAAAGAGGGGAGTTAAAAGCCAAAATAGTTGTACTTCAACCCCAAATCAATCATCATACTTATAATTGTAGTAAGGCATTGTGGTTAGCAGGAATTCAGACATTCCCAATTCATAATACTATTGGATAAGAGAATAAACTGTTTTAGGAAATGAATGATAAAGCGGTCAAAATGCGTGTGATTGCATGGAATATTCATCTATTTAGGGTCTGCTGATTATGTCAGCACGTTTTTAGTTCAAGATTAATCCGGAAGATACCCGGAAAAAAATTCTTCTGATAAAATTCCACGAACCATTTTGCTGAAAAAGTAATCGTAGTTAAAATCTGGCAATAAACTCCCAA
>JAPLDO010000186.1 GCA_026391715.1 Bacteroidota bacterium | reverse complement strand
GACCTTATCACCGTTGTACTGCATAACGGAGGAAATTACCAAACTCTGGTTGATAGCTCTACCGGGGTGGAACTGCATCAGGATGGAACAGCGCTCTTCAACTTACCAGGCTCTTACAAGGGCTCATCCTTTTATACCACGGTGAAGCAACGTAATCATATCGAAACGGTCAGTACAAGTCCGGTTTCATATAGTACCAATAATGTATCGTATGATTTTTCTGCTTCGGCTGCAAACGCATTTGGGAATAACCAGAAACTACTGGCAACCGGCGTCTATGGGATTTTCACTGGCGATGCGAATCAGGACGGTATTGTGAACCTGCTTGATCTCTCATCAGTAAATTCGGCAGTTTTATCCCTATTAAAAGGCTACATCGCCACCGATTTAAATGGTGACGGAGTTATAAATCTCCTCGACCTTTCCACAGTTAATTCCGCGGTATTGAATATCGTTTCAAGAAAGACGCCGTAATTTCATGTAGGGTTTTCTCATCAGTTATCAAATGAACAGTCCTGAAATAAAAGCATTTATCCGCGAAAACAGTAGTCTTTTCTGGTACACTCCGGAAGATAAAAAAGAAGATATCAGCCTTGAATTTCTTGTGGAAACGATTTTAAACTACGGAGATCTAATGGCTGTTAATCAGTTGTTACAATTGATCGGAATAAGAAAAGTTGCTGAAATCTTCTTTGACTCGATAAATTTAAGCGACCGTAGAAAGGGCAACTTTCACGAATTGACATTGAACTATTTCACACTACTTTTCAAACGATATGCATACTGAGATATTGGATAACAACCAGGTTGAACTTTTACCGTATATAAAAAACTTCCAGAGATCATTTTATATGGTAGGCGGAACAGCTATTGCCCTTTATCTGGGGCATCGGCGATCAATTGATTTCGATCTTTTTTCACATTCGACACTTATTAAACACAGGATTAAAAGAAAATTACTGGAAATACCATTTAAACAGGTTCCAATTTTCGAAGATTATAACCAGCTTCATTTGCAAATAAATAAAATTAAAGTTACTTTCTTTCACTTTCCCTATCTCGTAAATCATCCTGTAAAAGTTGATTCGTTTATAACTATACCAACTTTATTGTCACTTGCCGCCATGAAAGCCTTTGCCCTTGGACGAAGGGCAAAATGGAAAGATTATGTTGATCTGTTTTTTATTTTGAAATATCATTTTACAATACAAGAAATATGCAGGGAGTCCGAAAGTATTTTTGGATCTCAATTCTCTGGGAAATTATTTCGCGAGCAGTTGTCCTTTCATAAAGACATTGACCATTCCGAACCCATCGAATACCTTGTCCCTGCCGTGCCAGAGGATGAAATTAAAAGCTATCTGATTGATATAGCGACAGATATTGGTTTATTTGGAAATTGATTGATTGCGTGGCAAATCGTCCGACCTGAATTTGAATTGGTTTTCCTATATTTGGCTCAAATTTCCAAACCATGAAGCTGATTCACAGAATGATTATCTTTACGCTGATTGCCTTACCACTAAATCTTATGGCTCAAAGCGATCTCCCAATATCCGCAGGAAAAGTAACGAGCGTAAAGCGCGCCGAACATGGACTCGATGTGCGGGCTGCCAACGCTTTTGCCCGGATTTACACTTACTCTCCTGCCGTTATCCGAATAAGAATCACCAAAGAGGAACCCAAAGACGAGTTTTCTTATGCCGTTATCCGACAACCGTCGGACTTTGTCCGCGACCTGAAAAAAAACAGCGATTCCGCAGTTATGCTGACCGATTCGCTCCAGGTAATAATATACACAAACCCGATGCGGTTTTCGGTCAGAACGCTCAAGGGAGAAGTGATTTCAGAAGATTATGCAAACCTTCCTGTTTCCTGGCTTGGAACTGAAGTAACCTGCTATAAAAAACTTTTCCCCGATGAAAAATTTCTCGGACTTGGCGAAAAGACCGGAAACTTAAACAAACGCGGCGGTTCTTATGAAAACTGGAATTCCGACGTTCCCGCTTATGCAACCAACCTTGATCCTTTATATCAAAGTATTCCATTCTTTATCGGTGTGCATGATAAAATCGTCTACGGTATTTTCCTTGACAATTCCTACCGCACGAAATTCAACTTCGGCGCCTCAACTGATGAGCAATTCTCCTGGTTTTCTGCGGCAAACGGCGAGATGAACTACTACATTTTCGGCGCTTCAACAGTTGCCGGTATCATACGCGATTACACATGGCTTACCGGAAGAATGACAATGCCTCCTTACTGGAGCCTCGGTTATCAACAGTGCCGTTGGAGCTACTTTCCCGAATCGCAGTTGATGACTATAGCGCAGCAGTTTCGCGATAAGCAAATTCCCTGTGATGTACTCTACCTCGACATTGATTACATGGACTCCTACAAAATCTTCACCTGGAACGGCGACAGGTTTCCAAATCCCAAATCAATGATCGAAAAACTTAATGGCATGGGATTCCACCTCGCCACCATAGTAGATCCGGGGATCAAAATTGATAAAGATTACTTTGCCTATAATGAAGGACTCGCAAATAATTACTTTGCGAAATATCCCGACGGTAAAAATTATACCGGCAGCGTATGGCCCGGCAGGTGCCACTTTCCCGATTTTACTAATGAAAAGGTCAGAAAATGGTGGGGAAATGCCTTTACACATCTCGTCGTTCCCGGCGTTGAAGGATTCTGGAACGACATGAACGAGCCCAGCGCATGGGGACAAAGTATTCCCAACATTGTAATGTTTGATTTCGAAGGAAGGAAAACCACTATGGCTCAGGCTCACAATATCTATGGACTTGAGATGTCGCGTGCAACTTATGAAGGCACAAAGGAGCTGTTGAAAGGCAAACGTCCGTTTGTGCTTACCCGCGCCGGTTTTGCAGGAATTCAGCGTTATTCGGCTGTGTGGACTGGCGATAATGACGCCACTGACGACCACATGCTGCTTTCTGCCCGAATGGTTACGGGACTTGGACTTTCCGGCGTTTCGTTTACCGGACCCGATGTAGGCGGTTTCATGGGCAATCCTACCGAACAGCTTTTTACCCGATGGATGTCGCTCGGAGTTTATACGCCTTTTTTCAGAAATCATTCTGCATGGGATACGAAAAGTAAAGAGCCCTGGTCATTCGGGCTTAATGTTGAGAGAATGGTGAAGGAGATGATTGCCCGGCGTTATCGCCTTCTGCCTTATATCTATTCGGCGTTCTATGAATCGGCAATGAGCGGACTTCCTGTTGCCCGCAGCCTTACGATAAACTATACGTTTGATGAGAAGGTTTATTGGAGTAGCTACCAAAATGAGTACCTTTTTGGCGACAACCTCCTTGTAGCCCCGGTTTCCTGCAACCAGCAGGCTGGTAAAGTTTACCTCCCGGAAGGCTCTTGGTATCGCCTTGGCAGCGATGAGTTTTACAAAGGAAATTCAGAGGTTACCGTTGATGCTCCGCTCAACAATCTTCCGGTTTTCGTGAAAGCTTCAGGTATCATCCCAATGCAGTCCGACATCCAGTTTACCGACCAGAAGCCCTCCAAATTCCTCGATATTCATATTTATTACGGCGATAAGGCAAATTCCTTCATCTATTATGAAGATGACGGTTCGACCTATCAGTATGAAAATGGTCAGTATTATAAACGAACAATTACTTTTGACCCAATTAAGAAAACCATTTCATTTTCAAAGCCTGAAGGCAGTTTTACCTCAAAATTTACCGCCTACAGAATTATCCTGCACTCCTTTGATGATTTAAAAACCTTGCGCGCCGGCGGAAAAGATTATTCTCTGAAAGCCACATCTCCAAAAGAAAGGATGACTGAAATTCCGGCTGGCGGAAGCGAAGATATAATTATAGCTTATTGACCGGAAATTAATCGTCATCCTATACTCCAAGCGGAAACAGTTAATTCAAAAAAAAGCCCGGTAGTCAGCCGGGCTTTCTGTAAGTATTATTTCTGAATGATAATCTTACGGATTGTTTTTCCGAAGGAGTTCGAGAGTTGTATCAGATAAGCGCCTTGCGGTTGTTCGCGCAAGTCGAATTGCTTTGTCACAGTTCCCTGAAGCATAACCTGCGAAGCAGGATAAACAACCTCGCCGGCTGCATTCATAATCCTGATTTCAATCAATTCTGATCTCTGCGATTTCAGTTCAAGAGTGAAAACACCCTTGTTTGGATTGGGGAAAATCTGGATTCCAATATCGGAAAGTTCATTTATGCCTCCGCAGATTTTAAATGAAACCTGAACAGAATCCCTTGCGATACATCCGTTAGTTCCGGTAACCAATACTTTAATCAGATTTGAGTGAAGTCCAATACCGGCTGAATCAACCGTGATTGTTGGCGTGGTTTTATTCGATGGTAACCAGAGATAACCTGCCGCCTCAGCCGATGTTGCATTTAACAATACAGAAGCATTGGCGCAGGTTATTGTGTCGTGTCCGAGATCAATCTGCGGCGCAGCTACAATGGAAAGGTATAGACTGTCAATTAATACGGGACATGCAGAACTGCCGGTTGCCCTCAGCGATAATTTAACTGTTCCCTGTTGAATATCCTGAACTCCCGGAGTATAAGTTGTTAAAAGGCTGGCATTGTTATTGAATAAGCCGTCTCCGTTTGTTGTCCATAACAGCGAAGTGTAATTAGCTGCGGAAGCGCCGGTTGATGTGAATGAAAACCCTTTACATATTGTGGCGTCGTTGCCCGCAACAGCAACAGGTGTTTTAGCTATGGTGAGCGTCATAGTATTGGTTGTATCGGCGCCATTCATTCCCAACGCGGTCAGAGTGAGTGAAACTGATCCTGCCGTAATATCCAGCGCGCTAGGGGTATATACAGGGTCAAGTATGTGAATGTCGTTGAAAAGCCCGCTGCCTGTGGTTGTCCAGCGAACCGAATCGTAACTGTAAGCCATTCCGTGTAGTTGATGAACAGTTCCTTCGCAAATTTCAGCATCGCCGCCTGCATTTGCAGCGGGTTTGTATTGTGGCGGAAACACGATAAAATCAATCCAGGCGGCGTCAAGTCCCGATGATACTGTGGCGTTTTTTTCGTAAAGCCATTTGAAAGTATGTGTGCCTGCTAAAACCGGAAATGCCGTACGTCTGAAAACGGTGTCAATAAAATTAGACCACATTCCAACCATTGCATCATCAATAAAAAACTTGAGGTTGTCTTTGATCGGCTGAGTTGAGATTCGGCGGAAAAATGAAATGCTGTCGTCAACGGCGGCATGATAGACGATGAACAGCCCTGTGGATTCATTATCTACGATAGAGCCTGATTTTGCTGAATAGAGACCTTCATATTTGATAGTTGGATCTATCGTCCATGGTTTGGTTGCATTTGTGAATTGCCAAGGAAACTTGTTGAAGTTGCCGGTTTCCCAATCTTCCACAATCAGACCGATTTTGGCATTAAACTGACGTTCGGTAGCCCGAAATTTCGAAGTGGCGACATTATGAAGAACCGCTACAGAGCCAATAGGGGCTGAAGGATCCACTGAAACCGGGAACGAAGCTGTAACCGTTTGCCCGGCATTGAGGGTTCCAATATTTACAGTGGGGTTGCCGATTGTAAGATATGAATTCATTGAAGCCAGCAAACTGACAACATTTTCGGCATTCCAGATACCCTGATTCATTGTTTCGATGCGGATTGTTGCAACTTCACCCGGATCAAGCCTGCCATTGTTATTTCCACCGGGAGCAGGATCGAAAATCGTCATTCCAAGTATGCTGACGTCAGGCGCCTGCGAAATAATTTGGAAAACGCTCCAGGTTACGCTGTCCTTCTGATCAGTCGCTTTAACCGTGAAGGTGATTAATTCGTGATTTGCTATGGAATCGTTCACCTTGAATTTATAACCGTTGTTGATATATTTTATCTGATCGGGTTCAAAATGTCCATATTCTTCAACGGGATCAATTATTGTGATGTATGGGTTATCGCAGCTAAGTTCAACGCTCACGGCGTCGGCGGCGCCATTGCCTGTATTTTTCATCTTAAGTCCGATTAGTTCGGTTTCACCGTAATCCATCAACCCGTTTCCGTTTCCGAAAGTAGTATCATTCAAGCTGTTGGCAATGTTCTGAATTGACGCTTGCGGAACGAGTATGTCAATTGGCGAAACATACGTAAGGCAGTGACCTGAGCGGGTATCTGTCCAGCAGGGAAATGTTTTTCCGCCAAAAGCGTCAATTGCGAGGTAATCGCCCATGTACTTTGAAGCCATGTTTGGAATCGGAGCAGGAGTGAATAATACATCGCTTACCTTCAAATCCTCGAAAGTTGCGCCGCCATTGATTGAATATGCCATCCATGCCTCTGCTTCGGCTGATGCGCCATTGCGGTTGTCGTAAAATACAATGCTTACATATCCGGTTGCCTGGTCACAGGTAATCCACGGTAGGTAGTGCTGTTTGCCCACAGTTGAATCGGAATTGATCCTTTTTGGAGTTGACCAGGTTGCGCCTTTGTCGGTGGATTTTATAAGATAAACCGAACTACCCGAACCAGTGTTAATCCCCGGAACGCCGATGTTTGTCCATACAATATATATACTACCTCTGTAAGGACTGTTGCTTAAATCCACCGCCATTGACGGGAAGGAATTAGTGCGCATGTTTTGGGAAACGCCTGTAGTGCGGATTCCGCGAATATTGTTTAACGCCCTGAATGCAGTTTCCCACGTTTCGCCGCCATTGAGTGATTTGGCAAAACCAATGGCTTTTTCATCGGATGGCCAGCTATCATAAACAGACCATGCCGCGTAAGCCTCGCCATCGGGTCCGCATTTGAAATTGATACCCTGATTGTGACTGCCTGCAGCAGTTGCAGCGCTGATGTTCACTGGCGTTGACCATGCCGCTCCGTTGGTAACTGAACGGGATACAAAGATGTTGTTGCTCGACATCCATCCATCGTAGAGATTTCCTTTGTATGTACTGGTGGGACTAACGTCAACCCATAAATGGTTTTTATCGAGCATATTCGCCATGCTTCCGTTGCCAACTTTTTTAACTGTCCAGGTAGCGCCATTATCATCAGAATATGAAACACTCTGACCGCTTGCGTTATCAATGTAGCCAACAAACCATCGTCCGTTAAGGTCAATAACTGCCGCAGGGTCGCCTGAATTAGCGCCGCCTGCGCCTTCAACCGTTCCCGCCCATGTGGCTGCTCCGTCAATGGATTTGAGCGCATCGGCGCCTTTCACGGTTCCATTACTGGGCTGAGGCGTTGAATTGTTGGAATTAAGCAGCACATCTCCATTCAACTGATTTATGACGATCGAGTTTTCACTTTGTGTGGAATTGGATGGTTCGTTGGTTGTACATACGTCGGGAGAATCAATAATTCTTACTCCCCTGAGAAGAACTTTGCTACCGGTATATTTCGCCGGCGGTACCCGTGAATAGGGTTGAACGGGAACAAGTCCCCATTCGGCGCATTGGCGCCAGTATCCCATGTTGTCAATGCGCGTGTCAACCTGGAAATCAGCCGGCATAACGAGCTTATTGTCCTGTGCTGTTACTGTTTTTCCAGAGAGGAAAAGAAAAGTAACCACGATTAAAATTGTGTAAATTTTTGACATAGTGTTTTTGTATTAATTTTTTTTACAAAGATACGGATTCTTCAGAATCGCTGATGGCTTTAACTATGATTTGCAATTATCGGGGCAGGCTCAATATAATACAATCGGCGTAATTCCGAATTCCTGAATGCAAAATCAAACCTTGAACCAGGAGGTTTATAAAATGTGTGGGTTTATCACGGTATACGTATAATTATGTACCTTTGCAGCGAGATTTAATATAACTATGTTTAACCGGGTCATGTCAATTCTGCTTCTTACGGTATTCCTTTTCGGAACTACCGGGGTGACAGTATTGCAGCATGTCTGTTCAGGTGGGAATACGAGAGAAATCAAAGCCATTGATGGTTTTAGAGGCTCTATTACTATCTCCTGTAGTTGTGATGAGGAAGCGCCAGGCGAACCTGTAAAATCTTCGGATGATTTACCAGGGTTTTCGGCGCCACCATGCTGCTATGAGTTGACTACATTACTTAAATTTGATTTCGTTTCCCATGCTCCTTTTTATTTCTCTTCCCTGGCATTGAACCAAGGGTTGGCAAGTCTTCTTCCAATTTTATCCTCTTTACCGATTGACCGGATTCTTACTTCTGACGATCCATACTTCCGGTTCCATTCTCCCCCTTTAACCGGCATTCATCTTCTTTATGCCATTCATCAAATTAAAATTCCCGCGATTTCATCGCTGACCTGATTTATATCCGAAAGTCAACTTTCACTGCAAAGCTACTGGACGCTAAGAAATTTTCAATTATTTGGAAAGATTTGGCTCTTTGCAACTGCGCTGTAAAAATTAATTTAGCTTATCGGAATATTCTCAATTATTTATTAAAAGCGATGATTATAAAATTATGTGGAAAATATTTATTAATTGCATGGCAATATTCATTTTGTTTATTGCCACTGCAACCCAGGGGCAAACTTTGTCAGGGGTGGTTTTGGAAACTGATAAAAATGGACATAAGAGCGGGCTTCCCGGCGTCAATCTTTTTTGGCTTGGCACAACTCAGGGAACATCCTCAGATGAGTCGGGAAAATTCAAATTGAACCGGGTTTCAGGAGAGAAATCAAAGTTGGTGGTAAGTCTGATGGGCTATCAACAGGATACTATTCTTGTTCCCTCAGGAAAGACCAGAATTGAAATCAGGATGAAACCAGCGGCGAGGGATCTTTCGGAAGTTCAAATTACGGGAAAACAGGATAACACCTTTATCTCCAGGTTGAAAACACAGGCTACAACAGTGATTTCTACGGGGGAACTTCAACGGGCTGCCTGTTGTAATCTTGCCGAGAGTTTTGAAACCAATGCTTCAGTTGATGTATCATATTCCGACGCCATTTCCGGCGCCCGCCAGATACAACTACTGGGACTTTCCGGCATTTACAGTCAGATAATGACCGAAAATGTTCCTCTCATCAGAGGATTGGCAACTCCGTTTGGACTGAGCTATATACCGGGTTCATGGATGGAGTCAATCCAGATCGCTAAAGGAACATCCTCGGTTGTTCAGGGGTACGAATCGGTTACAGGACAGATAAATGTCGAATACAAGAAACCGGAAACCAGCGAAAAATTTTTCCTGAACCTTTTTGGCAACAGCAACCTGCGGTTTGAAGCCAATGCCGACGGGGCGGTAAAAATCAACGATAAACTCAGTACTTCACTCCTCGTTCATGCGGCAACATCCCAATATAAATTCGATCGGAACAATGATGGGTTTATGGATATGCCCAAAATTACAACCATAACCGCCATGAATCGCTGGGATTATATCAATCCTGGAAAATGGGTTTCCCGCTTTGGCTTCAAATACCTCTACGAAGATCGTAACGGCGGTCAGATGGCTTTTAATAAAAGCGACTGGAACACTGATACCACAGGAATATCCAACGATTCAAAGAAATACGGGATCGGAATAAAGACCAACAGGCTGGAGGCATTCTGGAAAAACGGAATTTTCATGGGAGCAAGCGGAAAATCAAGTCTTGGACTTATTCTTTCAGGGATAAACCATCAGCAGGATGCATTTTATGGCGTCAACCTTTATCATGGACATGAACAGAACTTTAACGCCAATCTGATCTTTACGACGTCGTTCAACGATAATAAACACCGCATTTCAGCCGGCGCAAGTTATTTTGTGGATGATTACAGCGAAAACTTTATCCAGACTCGTCTGAAATATCGTTACCAAACGCTTCCGCCCGATTCAACGCCTACAGACGCCGACAAATTCACTCTCGTTGGCGATTCGGTCTTCACCTATCTTATGGATCGGAATGAATGGGACGCAGGAGCCTTTTTTGAATATACTTTCGATCTCTGTGGCAAATTTGCGCTGATCGCCGGTGTGCGCGGTGATTATAACAGTCGTTTCGGCTACTATTTAACCCCGCGACTGCACATTCGCGTAAACCCTTCCAAAACGACAACAATTCGCGCATCCATTGGAAAAGGCTATCGCTCGCCTAATCTACTTGCCGAGAACAGCGCAGTTTTTGTGAGCCAGCGAGTACTTAATTTTGCGCCAGATCTGGGCAATGAAGAGGCATGGAACTACGGACTGAATTTTACCTGGCAATTCACCCTTTTCAACGAGAAGGCAGAATTCTCATTGGACGCCTATCGTACCAGTTTCGTAAATCAGATTATTGTTGATCAGGACAGTATTCCAACCGCGCTTTTCTTCTATAACCTCAACGGAAAGTCTTACTCCAACAGCCTCCAGGCTCAGTTTACCTTTTCGCCGGTCAAACGGTTTACAATCACTACTGCCTTCAGGTACAATGACGTAAAGGTAACCGAGGGTGGGAAGTTGAATCAGAAGGCGATGGTAAATCAGTATAAGGGATTACTTTCTCTCAGTTATTCAACAAAATTCGATAAATGGAAATTTGACGTCACCGGGCAGCTCAATGGACCTGCAAGGATTCCCGATACACAGAAGATGCCTTCATTCTTACAGCGACAGGAATGGTCGCCGATTTGGTTTAATCTTCTGGGACAGGTGACGAGAAAGTTTAAACATTTTGACGTTTATATAGGAGGCGAGAACCTGACCAACTTCCGCCAACCGGATCCAATTGCCGAATACTGGAAACCCTACCATACTCATTTTGACGCCTCGATGGCATGGGGACCCATTGTTGGAATTACAGTTTATGCCGGAATAAGAATGATGATAAAGTAAATTAAAAACGAAAATTAAAAATTAAAAACATGAAGACAATTAAATTTTTCCTTCCATTATTGATGGTTTTGGTAACAGTGATGGCATTCAATATGCAAGCCTTTTCGCAGGATAAAAAAGTTGAAACAATTAAAATCAAGACCTCAGCAGTATGTGGTCAGTGCAAAGAGCGTATTGAAAACGGACTTGCTTATGAAAAAGGGGTTAAGGATGTGGTTCTGGACATTGATTCCAAGATGGTAACAATTAAGTATAATACTAAAAGTACATCTCCTGAGGAACTGCGAAAGAAGATTTCGAAACTGGGGTATGATGCCGATGATATTCCCTGCGACACAGTTGCATATAAAAAATTACCCGCCTGCTGCAAAAAGGATGCGCCAAAACATTAACCTGCCCTATTCCTGGAAAGGGAATAAATACAATTTTTTCCTTCAAGTTTTCCTCTATAAATCAGCCTGATTTTATGCGGTGCGTGTATGAATCGAAGTTATTATGTAAGTTTGTCAAAATATAAAAACAAATCATGGACACTTTGAATTTGGACATCACCAAACGTTACTCCTACGCCGACTACCTTACCTGGATGGACGATGTGAGGCGTGAATTATTCGATGGTTTCATTAAGTTGATGACGCCGGCGCCTTCATCGAAGCACCAGGAAATCTCATTCAATCTTTCCGGGATTTTCAGGAGTTTTATTTTAAAGAAGAAATGTAAGGGATTTGCTGCTCCTTCCGATGTTCGTTTTCCAAAGAATAGAAAAAGCCTGAATGATAAGCAGGTTTACACAGTGCTTCAACCCGATTTATATATTGTTTGCGATTTATCTAAAATTGATGCTCGTGGTTGTCTGGGCGCTCCTGATCTGATTATTGAGATTATTTCGCCAAAAAACTCACAACGCGACACCCGCGATAAATTCAACATTTACCAGGAACACGGCGTTCGAGAATACTGGATTGTGAGTCCCAACGATGAAACTGTGAACGTGTTTGTTTTGGATGATAAAAGCAAATTCCAGTTTGTTGGCATCTATGCCGGCGATGATAAAATCCCGGTGAATATCTTCAATGGCGATTTAAAGGTTGATCTGACTGAAGTGTTCACTTCATAGCAAAATAACAATCTTTCTGACTTCCACGATTTGAGCAGGAAAAGCAAGATACCCCGCGAATTTAATAATTCGCTTTTTACTGATACTATTTTGCTCAATCCTTTATAATTTGATCGAAAACAATACAAAAATACTTTGCATTATGTGAAGTTGTCGTTGTCTTTGGGCATTGAGAAACAAGGATTATTGTCAACATGATTATAACTTTTTGTATTTTTGACAAGAGTTATAATCATATATTTTTCATGAAGAATATTTCTTTCCCATCTGGTCTGATTTCAAGAGATCATTATCAGGCTGCCTTTGAACCCTTTATCAATCAGTCCCTGATAAAAGTATTTACCGGGCAGCGGCGCGTTGGAAAGAGTTATTTTCTCTTTCTTATCATGAGACAGATTCAGTCAAAATATCCCGATGCAAATGTGATCTACATCAACAAAGAAGATTTTGTTTTTGACGGTATCCGGAATGCAGCGGACCTTATCCGGTTCGTATACGAAAATACTGTTAAAAAGGTAAAGAACTATCTTTTTATTGATGAAATTCAGGATATAGATGAGTTTGAAAAAGCGCTGCGAAGTCTTTTGTTACATGATGAGTATGATCTTTATATTACCGGAAGCAATGCCAACCTGCTTTCTGGCGACCTGGCGACTTACCTTAGCGGCCGATATATTGAATTCAGGATTTACAGTCTAAGTTAGGGTCTGCTGATTTTATCTGAACGACTTATGATTCAACAATTTTGACTATATTTACAAGGTAAATACTGCAAGGAAATATGGCAAAAGCAACGAAAAACCGTGCATCTAAACATCCTTATATTAGTCCAAATCAACTT
>JAPLDO010000038.1 GCA_026391715.1 Bacteroidota bacterium | reverse complement strand
GGTGGGTAGATTCACCTTAAACTACTTTTCGGAGTATGCTCAGGTTTCAGTCCCCAGGTTACAGGTTCCAGGTTTACTGGTCAACTGTTCTATAGGTAATCTTGAAATCATCCATTCCCACCCTTTTTTTCTCTGGATTCCAGAGATAGACTTTCAACTGGTCGTTTGAATCTTTACTCCTGACGAGACCGGAAACGGTAAGTGTATTCCACTGATTCAGCTTTAAAGTGTCCGGTTTTTGAATCCATGAATTGTGATAATCAAACACAACCTGGTTTTGCTCCCTCGTTATTACCAGGTTTAACCATTTGGAATTTAACTTTTCAAACGGGAAAACCCTGACAGAGGCGGTAATCATTACTGAGGGGCGTTTTGACAAATCCGAATATTTTCCGTAAAATCCGGGACTAAATTCCGACTTTAGTTCAAAAAAGGAATTTCCTGAACTATCTGTAAGGCAACGCTCCTTGTTAGTGCGAAATGATGGATCGTCAAACCGGTTCGAATAAAAGGGAATTTCCTTTCCCCACGACAGATCATTTTCCGACAAGATTCTGTATGCTGAATGTTCAAGGTTAAAGTAGCGTTTATTCAACCTCCGTATATCGAGTTCCTGCGCCCACGGCGCGCAGATAAACAAAAGGGAATCATTCAGGTTGGCGCCTCCTTTGATTTTTCCATATTGATCGTTGATATAAATGGAAACCGAAGAATCGGGGCATTCGAGCGAACTTAACATCAATGTTTCAGTTGCCAAAGCCCAGTTTACATTCAACTGGTCGCGGTCAACCATTGTTTCGCTGATGATAAATTTCTTCTCAGGATACCGTCGCGCGCTGTTGATCATTTTGTTAATGTATGCAAGCCGTTCCTTGTAAAAAAATGAAGCGCTTATTAGATGAAACCCGGCGAAAATAAGCGCCAGAATCAGGAAACCCTGCGCAATCAGTTTTTTCTTTTCGGCAGTGAAAATAACATTCTTCAGGAATGGAATCAGGAGGAAGATATTCAATCCCATAAGGTTTTTCTCCTGGATGAAGGGATAATACCAGATGTTGAAAGTAGTGAACAGGATTACCGCAAACAGCGCAAGGGAAACGAGGTAATATGCGAGTTTCAGGTATTGTTTCATCGCAATATACCAGGCTGTGGTTACAAGAAACATAATCAGCGGAAAAAGGTAAATATTCAGGATTTGATCTTTTAGAAATTTGAGACTTTCCGAACCTGATATGTAACCAAATCGTTCAAAAAAAGAACCGAATCCCTTGAAATAAAAACTTTCGTATCCGGTTGAAACGCCATTCATAAATTTGATGATGGATAAAACGATGATCAACGCGCCGAGAATATATCCATCGGGTTTCAGCCATAATTTGTTGTCGGTAATGAAGAATCCAAGTACAAACAACACGGTGAAAAGTGAGACGGGATGCGAATAAAAGCAAAGTAACAGGATGCCCGTTGCAAAAATCAACCTGATTAGCGAGGTTACGATACCTGGACGAAAAGTTAGCGACCAGGTTAAAAACGAATAAAAAAGGATTGTGTAAACCAGCGCCTGATGTGTTTCGGTGGAAATCCAAAAGAAACTGTACTTCACGCCGAGTAATAAGACAAGCGGAACAGCGAGAGCGATACGGTCAAGTTTAAAAACGTAAGCAATTATTAGAAAAATCAGGTAGTATAACAAAATGAATGATACTGAATATATACCGAGAATGACTTTCAGCGGGAGATTCATTTTTATGGCAAGCAGCGCCAGCGTTTGCGGGATTACAGCGGCATACCTGCCCGCTTCGCTTATATAATCGCAGTAATAAAGAATGTTGAATACCGCATAGCAAGGATCGACAAAGATGGTTCTTTCGAGGTAAAAGATGATCGCCAGGATGAACAGGACAAGGAACATCAGTTGCCCAATCAGTTTGTTATTCAAAACAATGTTTCTAACCGACATGGGTTTAAAAAATTAAAACCGGAAATAGATAAACGGACTAAATCCCGAAGAGGAAATGGTTGCTTCATTAAGAATGAAGAGCAGTAGGGCAATTAGAGAAAATCCAATAATCGCAGCATTTCCGGGATTAAGATAGAGCTTTTCAATCCAGGATTCAACCTTTTTAAAACCGCCCCAGAAAGAAAAGAGTATGGCAATTACAAGCATTGTCCAGAATTTCGGGTTCAGCCAAACCTGGTTTTCCCCTCCCTGGAACAGGAACAGCTTGCGGATCAGAAAATGCGCTTCATCCGGCGTTTGTGAACGAAAGATGAGCCACCCGATCATGATCAGGAAAAAGGTGATGGCAATAGAAGGAATCTTTCCCAGTTTTTTCAGGTATTTCAGCAGAAACATCCGATCAATAATAAGGAAAAGCCCCATGTACGCGCCCCACAGGATGAATGTCCACGCAGCGCCGTGCCAGAACCCGCAGAGAAGGAAGGTAACGGTAGTGGCGATGAGGTAGATTATCTTATCGGCGCGGATGCCGAGATAGCGCTCTTTCGGTAATTTTCTTGAAGTGGAGTAAGCCAGCGGCAGGAAAATATAATCGCGGAACCAGAAAGAGAGCGTTATATGCCACCGGCGCCAGAATTCCGTAATACTCTGGGAAACATAAGGAAAGTTGAAATTTTCGGGAAGCCTGAAACCAAGCATTCGCGCCAACCCTATGGCCATATCGGAATAGCCGGAAAAGTCGAAGTACAACTGAAATGTGTAGGCAATTGCGCCGATCCATGCCAATCCACTGGATAATTGCAAAGAAGATAGCGCGAATATCTCATTGACGGTAACGCCGAGAACGTCGGCAATCAGAACCTTTTTTGAAAGTCCGATAATGAACCGGTAGAAACCCGACAAACGGTAATCAGCGTTTTCCTGTTGCGACCGGTCGGCGATCTGATCTGCAATTTGTCCTGGTCGGACAATAGGACCAGACAACATCTGAGGAAACATGAATATAAACAGCGCATAATCCCCGAATTTTTCAAATGCCGGATGTCTCTTTTTATAAACGTCGAGGGTGTAAGCCAGTTTCTGAAAAGTGATAAAGGAAATTCCTACAGGCAGGGCAATTTTCGTCCAGTCAGCCGGCTTTGACCCGAACCAGCTCAGCATCACATTGAACTGATCAACAAAGAAGTTCATGTATTTAAAGTAGATCAGCAAGGCAAGGTTCAATAGAACCGAGAGCCAGAACAAGGCTCTGCGCAGGGAACCCGCTTTTAGGTTCATCAGCCGGATTATCCAATAATCAACTGCCACCGATCCCATCACATAAAAAACAAATTTCGGCGCTCCCCAGGCATAGAATAGCACGCTGGCAAATAGCAGGAACCAGTTCTTGAATTTCTGATCAATCAGGTAGTAAATGATCAGGAAAAACGGGAGAAAATAAAGTAAAAAAAGACTGCTGTTAAAAATCATAAACGATTGTTTTAATTGATTTTGAATTATTTCGGAGAATATTTTGAGCGTGTCCGCAACTCATTGTTCATAATAAAAATCGCATCGAGCCGCATCATGTGATCGGTTGAAATATTGCGCCCCTTCGCTTTCTCAGCCAATTGCTCCATCCATTTTGGGTTAGCCAGCATCTGCGCTTCCATATCATGCGCCGGCGTTCGACCGGGATAGAGGCGGTCGAAAGCCATATCAATCCATCCATAGCCAAGTTCCCCAAAACCGCCATTGGTCTGAAGGAGAATAATGATATCCTGCCTCATGATTCCTGCGACATAGTCAATCTGCCCGACATTCCTGGGCGCTGAAAACTGTTCAGGATAAACGTCGGTATTGTAATACCAGAATTCGGTATTCCTGAAAGTATTTGCAATGATACCGGTGTTATACCATTGCCAGTAAAAACTGTCGCCCAGAATCAGTGCGGCAGGTTTCGGCAATACTGAATCGTAAGTAAAATGAAATTTCGGATATGCCATTAAAGGATGCGGTATCTTCCAGATCATGTTCATGGTTCGATTCATGTCATCATCTTCACCCCTCGCGTCGGCGGAAACTTCAATGGAATCAAGCGCCATGGATGGAAGTTTCCGGTTCAACCTGAATTCGAGATATTTCCGAAGTGAATCGGCGCATAGAAAAGCCCCGTAACTACTCCAGTGAATACCTGTTTTCGGATAAAGAACATACCGCGAAGTATCTTTCATATTGAGAAACCATTGGCTGAAATCAATGTAATTGACGCCTTCTTCCCTACACCGCTGAAGGTAGTACCCGTAATTGGTCAGGTTCCTGCGGTTTTTCAGAAAACGCTCCGGGATGTATTCAGGATAATATAAACCCTTTGCCGGAGCGAAAACCACAAGCACAAGAATACCCTTTTCCTTCCAGAGGTAATCCTGAAGAAATTTAAGCGATTTTATTTTGTCGTTGACAAAGGGTTTCCCGACAAAATCTTTCCCAAGGTAGCCATTCAAATAAGTGTCGGCAAAAAGGTAACCATTCCTGCCGGCTATCAGTTTATTAGCGTGAGGTATTGAAAAGAGAGAATAATCCACCTGATTGAAGATGCGCACAAGATCGGGTTTGAAGCCGACAGAATCTTCGATGCTGATACGGTATTGATTCTGCCAGGCGCCTGACATCCAGGTTGAGCATGAAAAAGCTGGTTCGGGGGTAACAGGAAAAACGCCATCCAGTGGTTTTGAATGGATCAGGTTGAAACGTTTTTGAATGGATCCGAACGCAAGTAAACCCAATAAAAGTAACAGAAAGGTATTTTTGATCCAGGTCATATAACAATAAGATTGTTCTCAATGTGTTCTGTGCTGATTTTTTCATTGCCATATAAATCTTTTTCTATCACATTATGGCTGGTCAATTCTGTTGCAAAATCCTTTGCTTTAATAGTCAGTGTAGGTAAAAAATCAGCTAACGGGCGATTTTCAGGAATTGCAAGTTTTCGTTTCATTTCGCAGGTGCTAAAGCCCCCGAATAATGCAGAGTCACCCATACTGCGAATAATGGCAAAACCTTTTTCGTCAATACCCCTTTCATAAATTATTCCGGATAATTTTTTTTCTGATTTACTTAATTTTTCTCGTGCCGCCACTCTGGCTAAGTCCAACAGGCGTTTCTCAATTAATTCCTGTTTGCGTGTTTGAACAGCAAAATAGGTTTGGGCAAAGGCAATTTGCGGTTTTGAAGCTTCACCATTTTGTGCTATTAAATAACAAGCGTACCTGGTTAACGCTATATCTTGTATTTCTCTTTGTGACCCACTGCCCAATACGACCATTTTCCCGACATCGGCAAAATGGTCAGAAACTTGTATTGATGCTTTTTCTGAGGCAATTTTTGCCTTCTCTATTACTTTGCTAAAATTATCCCACTTGGAATAACCTAATACAAGTTGCAGTTCCCGTGCGCTCCAACATTCTATCCCATTGAAAAGATAACAGATGCTTTCGAACTGCTCAAACAGTTCCTGTATTTGTTCCTTTTTCATTGTATAAATTCTGCATCATTTCTTGTTCTGCTTTCTGATGTATATGACCTCTTCTTCCGCTGCTTTCAGAATCTCCTCCACACATTGTTCGTCGGCAATCTGATAGGCAAGCAGCTTGCCCATGTACCTTACGACAAGGTCTTTTTCATTCAACCCGAATGTTTTGGCAATAATCGGTATCATTGGTCTTGATACCGGTCTTTCGCCTCTCTCCAGTTTACTCAAAGTGCTTTGGTCAATTTCAAGCAATGCAGCAAGCTTTCGCAAAGGCATATTTTCCTTCTCTCTAAGCTGTCTTATGTATCCTCCAATATTTTCTGATTGCATCTTGATAATTATTTCTTGACAAACTTGTCAAAGATAATATTTGTTTCTCAAACTTGATTAAAATATTTTTGAAAAATTATCAACAATAAAATTCGCCTTATGGGGCGGCTCGAATTACCGGTTGAACGGATTTCCGAACCGGGATTATTTTATACTTTTGTTGCCAAATGATCATTATGTTACGGAAAATTAAATTTCATGCTCCTTCGGCACAGTTTTTTGCTGATGTACTCCTCGTACTCATTGCTGCCATAGTATTGTGCAACAAGCCTTTCTGCAATGGGTTTCCATTTTTTTATTCCGATTCGGGCACTTATTTATGGACGGCATTTTCCGATTACGCACCCATTGACCGTCCGCTATTCTATGGGGTATTCATGAAACATGCCAGCCTAATGACTTCCCTCTGGCTTATTGTTCTTGCCCAGGCGCTTGCAGTTGCAATTCCTTTGTTTTACTGCTTTAAGTATTTCACCGGAACCCCGAAATTCAGGATCTATTACATGATTTTTATTTTCGTGATAACTTTTTTTACCGGCGTATCTATCAATGTAGGTCAGTTGATTCCTGATGTTTTTACTCCGGTGGCGCTGCTTTGCATTGCTCTTTTCCTTTTTGTCCCCAAATTCAGAGTTGGGGAGATGGCGCTGGTTTCTTTTATTTTCGTTATTGCAGTGGGTGTGCATAATTCTCATATTCCTATTTCAGCCCTTGTTCTAACGATCTTCCTATCTGGGTTCATCTTCAAAAAAACAAGGCATATCTTACAGAAAGCCCATGTGAGGGCGTCGAGGATTCTTTATGCAATGCTTTTGGTCATCTCCTCATATATGATGGTTTCAACCGTACATTACAATGCCGGATTAAAGTTTGCAGTTTCACGCTATGGGCATGTGTTTTTTATGTCGCGGCTTTATGATTGCGGGATTCTTGAACAATACCTGAATGACGCCTGTCCCAAATACCATTATCATATCTGTAGCTACCAGGGAAAATTCCCGTGGGATTTTCTTTGGGATTATACTACCAGCCCATTATATCAAAACGGCGGATGGGAAGGCAACCGTGATGAGTTCAACGCGATTATTCGCGACATTTTAACCACCCCAAAATATTGGCCACGCCTGATTGCCCGTGAAACCGAAGCAACCGTTAAGCAATTCTTTACCTTCGAAACAGGCGATACCGGCAAACAGGAGGATGGCTCATCGTGCATTACAGCCATACAACACCATTGGCCTGAAAATATGAAAGAGTTTTATCAAAGCAGGCAACAGGCAAAACGACTTGACTGGACAATGCTGAACCTTTTTCAGTCTTACCTGATGGCGTTCCTGTTTTTATGCAGCATCCTGATTTACTTTATCCCCGGATTCAATCCGAAATACAAACTTTATCTCACATATATTCTTGTTGCCCTGCTGGTAAACGCAATGGTATGCGGCACAGTTGCCTGCATTGTTGACAGGTTCCAGTCGCGGGTAATATGGCTTCTGGCGCTTCCTTTTATGCTCTATCTTGCCAATAGAGAGTTTACTTTCAAATCATGGTTTTCCATCTTCGATAAGCGAAAACCTTGAAAGTGGAAAATAATATCAATGTAAGAACTATTTCCGCAGAGGAGATGGCGGGGTCGTTTTTCCGTCAATGACGTCTCATGTCAGGTGAGTTTTGATGCGGGCGGAAAGAATGTCAATGGCTACTTTGTTCTGACCGCCCTGGGGAACTATGATGTCGGCATAACGTTTGGTAGGCTCAATAAATTGAAGGTGCATAGGCTTTACAAAGGAATCATAATGTTCCAGCACCTGCTGAAAAGATCTTCCGCGCTCTTCAATATCGCGGCGGATGATGCGCATAAGGCGGTCGTCGCCATCGGCGTCCACAAATACTTTAATATCCATTTTTTTCCGGAGACGAGGGTTGCTGAGGATGAGAATTCCTTCAACAATAATTACCTGAGCCGGGTTAACGGTTATGGTTTCCTTTGACCTGGCGCAGGTAACGTAAGAATAGATAGGCATTTCAACGGACGCGCCGGTTTTCAGTGTTTCGAGTTGTTTGATTAACAAACCCCACTCGATTGAGGTGGGATGGTCAAAGTTGATCCTCGCCCGTTCTTCTACCGATTTATGTCCGTTATCCTTATAATATGCATCCTGGGGAATTACCGTTACGGAATCCTTTGGCAGATGCCTGATTACCCGTTTCACTACCGTTGATTTTCCTGAGCCGGATCCTCCGGCGATACCGATAATTAGCATGTTGTTACAATAAGAAACCGAGAAGTAATCCTGCTGTGATCGCGCTTCCAATCAATCCTGCAATATTTGGCGCCATAGCGTGACCGATGAGATGATTTGTAGGATCCTCGCTAAGCCCAATTTCATGGGCAATCCGCGCGCTGTCGGGAACTGCGGCAACGCCTGCCGCGCCAATCAACGGATTGATCCGGTTCTCTTTTTTCAGAAAGATGTTCATCACCTTACTGAATATGATTCCACCCGCCGTTGCGATCATAAAAGCAATAGCGCCTAACACAAAAATTAAAATTGATTCCCACTTAAGAAATACATCGGCTTGGGTTGAAGCGCCAACGGTGAGACCAATCAGAATTATCACAATATCAATCAGAATAGTGCTTGCCGTTGTGGCAAGCTGCTTGGTAAGTCCCGATTCTTTAAGAATATTCCCAAAAAAGAACATCCCAAGAAGCGGCAGAGACGCCGGCGCAACAAAAGCGCTCAATAGCAATCCAAGCAGCGGAAATAATATTTTCTCAAATTTACTGACGGTTCGCGGGGGCTTCATGCGGATCAACCGCTCCTTTTTAGTGGTCAGCAGCTTCATTATAGGCGGCTGTATTACCGGAACCAGCGACATATAAATATAAGCCGCAATAGCAATCGGACCAATCAGGTTCTGAACTGCAATTCCGCCGCCTGTTGAATTTAACCCATTGGCAAGCTGCGACGTAAGAAATATGGCAGTATTTCCATCGGCTCCGCCAATTATGGCAATTGCAGCCGATTCAGCCATAGGAAAACCGAATATCATGGCGCCGAGGAAGGTTGCAAAGATACCAACCTGTGCCGCCGCTCCAAGCAGCATCAGTTTGGGATTGGAAATCAGTGGGGAGAGATCGCACATGGCGCCAAGTCCGAGAAAAATAAGCGCCGGGTAAATACCTTTCTGAACGCCAAAAAACAGATAATTGAGCACGCTCCCATCCTGGTAAATACCGGTACGGTAAGCAGCTTCATGGAGAAATGGAATGTTGCCGATGATTATTCCCATTCCCAGCGGTATTAAAAGCAGCGGTTTATAGCTGTAACGAATTGCCAGAAATACCAGCAGTATGCCAATCAGGATCATAACGATGTTACCCCAGCTTGCATTGTAAAAACCGGTGTCTTCCCAAAGACTATTCAAGGTTTGTAGCGTGTTCATGGGCTATCCTATTTCAACTAAAACATCATTCTGGGCAACAGCCTGTCCGGGTTTCACATTTACAGTCTTCACAACGCCATCCTTTTCCGAAAGCACATTGTTCTCCATCTTCATGGCTTCCATGGTCAGAAGTTTTTGCCCCATCGCTACTTTATCTCCCGGTTTCACCAGTACGGTGATGATAGTTCCCGGCAAGGGGGCTTTGATCGCCATGTTGGTTGTTTGGGAAAATGTTCTTGGAATTTTCGACTCTTTTGAAGTTGGTTTGGGAGGTTCAACCCTGACCAGCGTAGGTGTTTTCGACATTTTCAGATCTTTCTGAACCTCCACGTTATATTGGGTTCCATTTACTTCGACCTTAGCAATATTCTCTTCAAATCCGAGTACTTCTACATCGTAAGAATTGCCATTTATAACAAAACTGAATTTTTTCATGGTTTACCAGTGTTTCATTGTATTCCAGATTCCATATATTTTTGAACTCCACGGCGAATAAGTTTTGGAGACTTTCCTGATGGTCATAACATATTTTTCTTCATCGTGCAATTCGGAAAAGAACAAATAGAGGGCGGCGGCAATTGCAGCGTTTTCTTCGCCGGTCATGGTTACTTTCAATTGAACTTCTTTCCCGGAATTACCCTTTTCTGATATTCTGCGTTTTGAAAGAAAATCCTGGAGGGTATGTAACCGCGTAAAAAAGTAAGCCATAATGGCGAGCGCGATAAGAACAATGCAATACCCGGTTATCGCGATAACAAGGGTATAATGATCAATCAGCGACGGGTCGAATGTAATTGACAGCGTTTTCATAGTTCGTCCACGTTAATTACAATGGAATATTGCTGTGTTTTTTCGGCGGAAGAGAGTCCTTTTTAGTCTGGAGAGTTTGTAACGCACGGATAATGCGGAAACGCGTATTCCGAGGTTCAATTACATCGTCAATGAAACCGTACCTTGCAGCGTCATAAGGATTGGCGAACCTGGTTTTGTATTCAAGTTCCTTGTCGGCAACATATTTGACTTTTTCACGCGCGTCTTCGATTTCACTGATTTTTCTTCCTTCGAGGATTTCAATTGCTCCTTTTGGACCCATCACGGCAATTTCTGCCGAAGGCCAGGCGTAATTCATATCAGCCCGCAACTGTTTGCAACCCATTACATCATGTGCGCCACCGTACGATTTCCGCAGTGTGATTGTAATTTTAGGAACGGTAGCTTCGCCGTAAGCGAAAAGAAGTTTGGCGCCATGAATAATGATTCCGCCGTATTCCTGAGTACTTCCGGGTAAAAAGCCAGGCACATCAACCAAGGTGATAATCGGAATGTTGAAAGCATCGCAAAACCGCACAAAGCGTGCAGCTTTTCTTGAAGCCTCAATGTCGAGAACGCCGGCAAGAAAATTTGGCTGATTGGCGACAATTCCGCATGACATCCCATTGAATTTAGCAAAGCCGACTACGATATTTTTTGCATAATGCTGATGTATTTCCAGAAATTGCTGATCATCAACTATGCGGTAAATTACATCTTTAACGTCGTAAGGCTGGTTGGGATTTGCCGGAACAATGTCGTTCAATGAATCATCCACACGGTCAATTGGATCGGTACAATCAGTAACGATGGGATCTTCGAGGTTATTCTGCGGCAGATATTCAAGCAGTTTCCTGATGATCAATATGCCTTCATCTTCATTTCCCGCACGGAAATGGGCAACTCCCGATTTGGTGGAATGAATGGATGCGCCGCCAAGATCTTCCGTGGTAATATCCTCGCCGGTAACAGTTTTAGTGACTTTGGGTCCGGTGACAAACATATAGCTTGAGTTTTCGCTCATAACTACAAAGTCGGTAAGAGCTGGCGAGTAAACCGCTCCGCCTGCACATGGTCCAAAGATTGCGGATATCTGCGGAATAACGCCTGAAGCGGCAATGTTGCGCATGAAAATCTCTGCATATCCTGCCAGGGAATTAACTCCTTCCTGAATTCTGGCGCCTCCCGAGTCGTTGATCCCGATAACCGGAGCGCCAACTTTCATTGCCTGGTCCATAATCTTACAGATCTTTCTCGCAAAGGTTTCGGATAGCGACCCGCCGAAAACGGTGAAATCCTGGGAAAATACAAACACAACCCGCCCGTCAATAGTTCCGCGCCCGGTGACAACTCCATCGCCAAGATATTGTTCCTTTTCAAGTCCAAAATCGGTACACCGGTGGGTTACAAACATGTCGTACTCTTCAAAACTGCCTTCATCGAGCAGTTTTTCGATACGCTCTCTCGCCGTGAACTTTCCTTTTTTGTGTTGCGACCTGATTCGTTCTTCACCGCCGCCGAGTTTAGCTTTTTCGCGCTTTTCGAGAAGTTCGGTTATTTTGTTTTCGATTGCCATAATAGGTGGTGGGGTTTTACGTGTGTGAACAAAATTCAACGAGAACGCCATGCGTTGATTTCGGGTGGAGAAAACCGATATTCATTCCTTCTGCTCCTTTGCGGGAAACCTTATCAATTAAGGCAAGCCCATTCGATTCGGCTTCGGCAAGGGCTTCAGTAGCATTTTCTACGGCAAAGGCAATGTGATGAATGCCTTCACCCTTTTTTTCAAGGAACTTTCCAATCGGACCTTCAGGATCTGTTGACTCAAGCAGTTCAATCTTGGTTTTGCCAATCAGAAAAAAAGCAGTTTTTACGCGCTGATCCTTAATTTCTTCAACAGAGTAACAAGAAACGCCCAGCAAACTTTCGTAATACGGAATACTTTCCTCTAAACTTTTAACTGCAATTCCAATATGCTCGATATGAGTGGGTTTCATGAATTTATTGTTAATTGATTAACAGCACAAAGTTAATGAGTTTTTACGATACCACAAGCGCCAAAATTTCATGTGATTACAAAAACCTTAAAAATAGTAAATTCAAAACGAAAATTTTGTTTGACTATAAATGTAGTTGCCAAAGTTTTAATTTGGGCGATAAAAACTTCCGAGGTCAAAAATATTCAGCACATTCGCCCCATTCCTTCTGTAATTGGTTTTCCTTGAAAATTCATATCTTTACAAACTTTATATAATCTTTAAAATATTATAATCATGGAACACAAAATCTGGTTTGATGATGAACATCAAATAGTGCAAATTAAAATAAAAGGAGATTATACCACTGAAGAAACGTTGGATCATGGAAAAAAATGCATTGCGTTACTCGAAGGTAAACCTTATCGCCAAATGATTGTCGACCTGCGTGAATTCGACAATATGGAAAGCCGCGAAACACGATCAGTGTCAAATAAGATGCTGAATCAGGCAGGAATTACGGACGTTGCCTATGTTGGCGCAAATGCCGCAGCGCGAATGATCGCCAAGGTGTTGATGAAACTCGGCTCCTTGAAAGCCGAATCAGATTTTTTTAAAGATTTTGATGAAGCAGTTCTATGGATTGAAAAAAGGAGGAAAAAGATATGAGCGAACTTTTAAATGTTCAGAATGCCAAAGAACGGATAGACAGAATTGAAGATATCCTTGCTTCTGTGGCTGCCGGCGATTTGGATGCACGCATTCAGTCGGATATTGAAGACGATTTTAGTGGCATCGAGGCAGCAATTGATTTGCTGATCAACGATTTGACCGAAGAATTGCGTCAGCGAGAAAAGATGCAGAAAGACCTGGAAAACAAATTATCAAAGATCCAGGATCAGCAAAAAACCATTTTGCAGCAACAGGAGGATTTGCTCGAATTGTCGAGTCCTGTCAGCAAAGTGTGGGACAACATTTTAATTCTTCCGGTCATCGGCACCCTCGACAGCCAGCGTACCCAGGTGATGATGGAAAACCTGCTACAGAAAATTGTAGAAACCGGTTGTACCATTTCAATTCTTGATATAACCGGCGTGCCAACGGTGGATACCCAGGTGGCCAACCACCTGCTAAAAACAGTTACCGCTGCGCGTCTGCTTGGCGCCGAATGTATCATTTCCGGAATCAGCCCCGCCATTGCCCAAACCATTGTACATCTTGGAATTGACTTGTCTGTAATACGAACAAAAGCTACGTTGCAGGACGCCATGATCTTTGCCATGAAACAAAGTAAACGCGCCGACGAAATGAGGACGCTGAGTAATATCGCATTGACTAATGAAAATGTTGATTAGACTGCCATGAACCTACACGAAAAAAAAATTCCGATCATCAAAATCCACGATTACTTAATCGTGCCTATCCAGGTGGATATGCACGATAAACTGGCTATCCAGTTGCAGTCGCAAATTCTGGAAGAGATTGCAAAGACGAGGGCAAAAGGGGTTTTGATTGACATTTCGGTACTCGAAATGGTTGATTCGTTTATTGGCCGGATGCTTTCGGGCATGGCTTCCATGGCGGCAATTATGGATACCTCTGTGGTTATTGTCGGCATGCAGCCTGCAGTGGCAATTACCCTGGTAGAGCTTGGTCTTGAAATGCCCGGAGTAGATACCGCGCTCAATATGGAAAAAGGCATGGAGATGCTCGAAAGAAGGCTGAAAAGCCGGAAAACAGATTCCTTTTAATAACATTTTTTGATGCTGGAATTTCCCTACAACACAGATTGTGATTTGCTTGGTAAATTTAAAATTGATACCGAGTACGACATCGTTACTGTAAGACAAGTAATCAGGCAATACGCCAAAGATATGGGAATGGGCATTGTTGATCAAACCCGCATTACAACTGCCGTAAGCGAGTTGTTTCGCAACATGTACAATTACGCCGGCGGCGGAGAAGTATTGATTGAAAGAGGGGAAGTTGAAAGCCATAATGCACTGATCGTTACCTGTATGGATCAGGGACCCGGGATCGAAAACCTGGAACTGGCCATGAGTGATGGCTTTACATCGGGTCAGGGGATGGGGTACGGGTTACCTGGCACAAAGCGTTTGGTCGACCGGTTCGAAATCCAGTCTGTATTGAATGAAGGGACCACTGTAAGAATCATGAAATGGAAGTAACCCGTCAAAATATTCTCAGCCTGCAAATTGATAATGAATCAGATGTGGGGGTTTGCCGGCGAAAAGCGGTAAGTCTCGCTTCACAAATGGGGTTTGATGAAGTTAAATCTGGAGAAGTAGCTATCATGGTTACGGAGTTGGTTACCAATGTTATTAAACATGGAGGTGGAAAGGGGAAACTGGTCATCTGTCAGTATTGCAACGACCAGAATCATCAAGCCATCGAAGTCTGGTGCTGTGATTCGGGCAAGGGGATTGATGATTTGAAAAAAGCATTCAAAGACGGAAATACCGCAAAGAATTCTCTCGGCATAGGTTTGGGAACCATCCGCCGGTTCTCAGATGAGATGGAAATCAATCCAACATTGTCCGGCGATTTCAGGAATATCTTCTTTTCTGATAATCCCCATATTAGTAATTGTATCCGTACCCTCAAATATTTGCCCAATAAATATTGGATGGGGACGAACAGGAATCTTGAAATTGGCGCTGCTTCTCGATGTAAACCAGGCGAACTGCTAAATGGCGACAGTTACCTTGTAACCCATCTGGGACCAGCGCTATCGGTCGCATCTGTAATTGATGGCCTCGGTCACGGAAGCGAGGCACACCTGGCATCCCAGTTGGCTCGCGGACAAATTATCCTGAAATCGGAACAACCGGTCGGCGTTCTCATGCAACATGTTCACAACGCACTTCAGGGAACACGTGGTTCAACAATCGGATTGTTACGTATTGACAACGAAAATAAAAAAATTTCTTTTTCCGGCATTGGCAACATCGAAGGCTTTTTATTTACGCCTGAAGGCAAAAAAAACTTTTTATCATTCGGCGGTATTATGGGGCATAATATGCGCACACCCAGGATTTTTGATTTTGATTTCAATCCGGGCGACATCATTTGCATGTTCTCAGACGGGATAACCTCACGTTGGAAATTCGATGAAATTGACTGGACTGAAAACTCCCAGAAAATCGCAGAAAATATATTAACCCAATTTTCAAGACCGAACGACGATGCTACCGTTCTTATCATCCGCTACGTTATATAAGATCGGCGAAATACAGGTGCAATTCGAATCTGATGTAGTTCGTTCGCGCAATCTGGCTTCCTTGCTTGCCTCCGAAATGCAATTCGATAAAACCACCTGCATCAGGATTGGGACGGCAGTTTCCGAATTGACGCGCAATATTATAGAACATGCTCAGGGTGGCAAAGTAGAATTCTCTCTTGCAATACGAAATGAGGCGTCTGATGGCGTTGTGATTGTTTTTACCGATAAAGGACCAGGAATACGCGACCTTGATTCAATAGAATCTGGAAGTTACCATTCGAAAACCGGAATGGGGGTTGGACTGATGGGTTCACAGCGGTTAATGGATGATTTCGTTATTCAGTCGCAACCAGGAATGGGTACCACCATAACCACAGCCAAATGGCTTCCCCGCTTCGCATTACGAAATGAAAAAAGCAGGTTATCCGAAATCCAGGCGGCATTTCAAAAAACCATTGAACGTGGTGATTCGAGCATGGTTGATACCATCAATTCCCAAAACAATGAGCTTATTTTTCTACTGAAACAGATTCAGGAGCGAAACAACCAGATTGAGGTCATTAACCATGAACTGGAAGAAACCAACCGGGGCGTAGTTGCCCTTAACCGCGAGCTGCAGGATAATGCGGCAGTTATCGAAAAAGCCAAATTAGAAGCTGAACAGGCCAATAAAGCCAAAAGTGAATTTCTGGCAAATATGAGCCATGAAATCCGAACGCCCATGAACGGGATTCTGGGAATGTTGGATCTTGTTCTCGGCACGGAATTAAATACCGAACAATATCAATTCCTGAAAATGGCAAAGGACAGCGCCGACGTATTGTTGAGCTTATTAAACGACATTCTCGATTTTTCAAAAATTGAAGCCGGGCAGTTGGAGTTGGAAGAAATTGATTTTAACTTGCATGAAATTGTGGAAGGCGTTTCCGATGTTGTTATCCAAAAAGTTGAGGACAAAGGACTCGAACTGAACGTTTTTATCAGGAATGACGTCCCAAAATACCTCATTGGCGATCCAATGCGCCTTAGGCAGGTCATCATCAATCTTGTCAGCAATGCCCTGAAATTTACCGACAAAGGAGAAATAACCATAAGCGTTTCAAATAATTCTGTTATTGTACCGTCCGGCAATCCATTAAAGAATGAGGAATTGGAACTGCTTTTTTCGGTGGAGGACACAGGGATTGGGATTCCCGAAGGAAGGCAGCAGGCCATATTCGAAAGTTTTTCACAAGCCGATACTTCAACAACCCGTAAATTTGGCGGTACCGGTTTGGGACTGACTATTTGCAAAAACCTGGTAGAACTGATGAATGGCGAAATATTCGTAAAAAGTTCAGTTGGAATCGGAAGTAATTTTTTTTTCACCCCACGATTTAAACGCTCCGATAAAAACAAAGACATTATTATAAATATTCCCGAAAATATACATGGTTTAAATGTATTAGCCGTTGACGATAACAAAACCAACCGGGTAATCCTGCATGAAATTCTTAAAAGTTTTGGTTTCGTTTCCGATATATTTGAAACGGCGAGGGAAGCTTTGCTGGCGATTCAATCAGAAAAAAAAGAAAAATACAGTCTAATCATTTCCGATTTCCTGATGCCTGAAATGAATGGGTTTGAATTCCTGAAGGAAGTACGAAAAACCAATCAGATTCCTGCAATTGTTCTGACATCGGTAGGGGCTTATGGCGAAAAAAACATGTTTAATCAACTCGGCAATATTGCCTACCTCACCAAACCTGTAAAACAATCGGTGTTGTTCGATTCAATCATCACGCTGATGGGCGTGACAGAAGCGAAGATCGAGAAAAAAGATGCGCGCCAGGGATATTCTAATTTGTCGCGTTTACAATCATTTCCAGAAGGAACCAGGATTCTGCTTGCCGAAGACAATTTAATTAACCAACGTGTTACAACGTCATTGATAAAAAAAACAAACATTGCGGTGGATGTGGCGTCCGATGGAGAAGAAGCTATTCATGCCTTGCAGCATATACATTACAAGTTGGTTTTAATGGATGTGCAAATGCCAAAAATGGATGGCATCACCGCTACCAGGCATATCCGGGAAAAATTAAGAATGGAGGATATCGTTATTATTGCCATGACGGCAAATGCGATGAAAGGCGATCGCGAAAAATGTCTGGAAGCCGGCATGAACGATTACCTTTCAAAACCAATTAATCCCAACGAACTTTTTTCAAAACTCATGAACTGGTTATTGTAAAGAACCAACCACCCACAAAAGATAACAACAAAAATCAAAAGCGCATGTAAATAGGGTCTGCTGATTTTATCTGAACGACTTATGATTCAACAATTTTGACTATATTTACAAGGTAAATACTGCAAGGAAATATGGCAAAAGCAACGAAAAACCGTGCATCTAAACATCCTTATATTAGTCCAAATCAACTTA
>JAPLDO010000109.1 GCA_026391715.1 Bacteroidota bacterium | reverse complement strand
CTTCATATTTATCGGTAAGCCGGTTGCGTTTGATCAGTGAATCGAGGAAGGCCAATCCACGGGCTTTACCACCGATAGAGCCTTCGCCGATGCGTGCAAACTGAAGATACTCATCGTAGCGGTCGCGGTCGAAATCGGCGATCACCCCTTTGGCCTTGTTGATGCGGAAAGCGGTAATGGCATCGAAGAGATATCTTTTGGCCTCATCCATATCATTTGCGAATGCAGTTACCGAAACCTCCCTGAACATCTCGGCAATAGGAAAAAGCGCCCTTGCATTCAACCATTTTGAAAAATGGTTTCGCTGCATGTGATATAGAAGCGAATCATCGGGAATTTCAAAAATTTTATCCTGCAACGATTTCAGATCAACTGCCCGCGTAATTTCCCTGACATTGCCCGGATCAATGATGATAAAATCGCCAAACGAGAAATGTTCGGTGATGTAGTTTCGCAATTCAATTGACAAGGTTTTGGAATTTTTATTCAGAAACCCAACCTTCAATTCATGCGCTACAGATTCGTATTCAACGTCGGTTGATTGAAATAAAACAGGCATATATTGATCTTCGGCGCGCACCTTTGCCACAAATTTTATTCCGGCAGTCTTATCTGTTTCGCCCTCCCTCATAAAACAAATATCGGTGATAATGCCAAGCAGATTATTCTTGTATTTCTCCCACATTGTAACGGCTTCTTCGTAGTTGGTTGCGAGAAGAATTTTCGTCCGCCCCCGCATTCTGAGCATTTTATGGTGCTCGTTCAATCCCTCAGTCATGAATGTTTTCGACTGTTTCAGAAGTATTTTGTAAATATTAGGCAGGTATGAGGAGTAAAATTTAATTGAATCTTCAACGAGCAGTATTGCCTGAACGCCTTGTTTGGCGTCGTGATCAATATTCATTTTATCTTCGATCAGTTTGATGATTGCGAGCAAAATTCCGGCATTTCCAAGCCAACTGAAAACATAGTCAATGGCGCTCAGATTTTTTTCTGCAAGTTTGAGATTCACCTCGCGGGAGAATGGCGTCAGAACAACAATCGGAATCTTTGGATACTGTTTTTTTATTCGCATTGCGATATCGAACGTATCGGTTTTTTCAATGTTCAGCATGGAAATTACAAGCTCAATTCGCTTATCTTCCAGTACTTCAAACGCTTCTTCCTCTGAAGTCACCTTAATAAATTGCGGCGGATAACGAAGATTCAGCGAAACATATTCCATGAAAATGGTTTCATCTATTCGACCATCTTCTTCGAGCATAAAAGCATCGTAAGTACTGGAAATCAGTAGGATTTGATAAATTCTCCTTTTCATCAGGAGGTTAAAGGAGGTATCAATAAAATAATACTTCTTAGGATCGAGGACATTTTGTGCGAGCGTCATACATAGCGATTTGGGAAGACCAAAAATAATTTTTTTTCCGCTCTGAAATATAAAATATTCGCAGGGCTCTGGAAAAAATTATAGAGGTTCCTGGTTCGAGGTTGCAGGTTTCAGGGAGTAGGTTCCAGGTTCCAAATTCCAAATCCTTGTTTGCAACGCAAGTTAAGCCATGATACTCTCTCGCTTTTCGCTGGAACTTGGAAATTGGAACTTGGAACTTGGAATTTTAAACCATGCAGTTTTATCCCGTTATTAGTACAGTTAAGATTAATGGGAAATTAAAACTGGATATATATCGGCATTGCCGATCCAAGGGACTGAAAGTAAACGATAATTAAAATCACTACGATTGCAATGGACATTTTCACCGGTATTGCGAGGAGTTGAAGTTGCATTTTCAGCTTTTCCCAGGTTTTTTCCGGTGCGAAATGAAACAGATATCCTAAGGTCAGCATGATCAGCGATGGATAATAGGAGGCGATGAATGCCGGAAATGCGCTGAAACCAAAATTGCCGGCGATTTGCGAAAAAACAGTCAGACTCTCTTCCGGGGTGCGCATTCTGAAAAACACCCAGCTACCCGATACGAATGAGAAAGTGAGTAAAATCCCTACAAAGCGATGAAATCTACGGGAAGCGGAGGCGCGATTTTTTTTGAATTTACGGGTTGCGACGCTCCAGATTTTCTGAACAGATAAAGCCGCGCCGTGCATCATTCCCCAGATGAGAAAGTTAATTCCGGCGCCATGCCATATCCCGCAAATTGTGAATGTTATCATTGCGGCTACGGTGAAAATAATCAGATCGGTTCGGATAAATTTACCGGAAATCAGATATTCACGTTTTACTGCCGATGAAAGTCGGAAAGCAACCGGCATGAAAAGATAATCTCTGAGCCACGAGGAGAGAGAGATATGCCAGCGCCGCCAGAATTCCCCGATATTCCATGCCCGGTATGGGAAATTGAAATTGAGGCTGATCCTGAATCCCATCCATCGGGCTAAACCGCGGGCAATGTCGGTATAACCGCTGAAATCGCAATAGATTACCAATGAATAGCCCAGCGTTGCAGCAAGATTTTCCATCCCGGTATATCTTTCGGGGGCGCTGAAAATATTCATTACAAGCTGGTGATTGATGAAATCGCCGATCGCCATTTTTTTTACCGCACCCGAAAGAATCAGAAAAAAGCCTTCGTTCACATCTTCCCGCGAAAGTTGAAACTGGCGTTTTAATTGAGGAATGACGTTCCCCGCCCGTTCAATGGGTCCCATCTGAACCGCCGGGAAAAAGGTAATGTAGGAGAGATATGTCAGAAAAGAAGGTTCAGCGGTAATAACCCTTTTTTTTATATCGAGGATATAACTCAGATTGCAGAATGTATAAAATGATAGTCCGATTGGAAAGGCGATAGCGCCGATTTCAAAGTTGAAAGTTGTGAATATTTCAGATAACCGGCTGTAAAACGGGGTGTATTTGAAGAAAGCAAGCATGGCAATGTTTACTGTAATTCCTGATATCGCCAGCCATGTGCGATGATGCTTGTTTTTTGCTCTCTCAATGGCAAGTCCGGTGAAATAAGAAAAGACGGCGGAAAAAAGGATGACGAGGATGTAAATCCCGGCGCTTTTATAATAGAACCAAAGAGAAAAGAACAGTATGACCGCAATTCGGCGGCGCGGATTTGTAGCGGCAAAGGTGTAAGCGAGCAGGAAAAGAAAAAGAAATAAGATAAAAAAGCCATCGGTGAAGAACAACGGTTTTCCGGGAATATAGAGGGACGAAGAGATTATCCAGTCAAAAACAGATGATGGTGAAAGATAAAACGGCGTCATCAGGGGTTTTTGTAATTTTTATAGCTTTGATTTATCGCTTCAAGCAGAAACATACCCTGAATGACATATCCTTTGGATGAAAAATGGATGTAACGTTTGTCGGTCATCTTTTTTAATTTCCATTTTGCCATTGCAGTTGCGCCGCCCATGATGCAGTGCCAATCCCAGGAAGTCATGGAGTTGGCGCAGGCATAATCGCGGAGGATATTACTTATGGTTTCGGCTGTAGGATTGGGTTTCCAGGATGTTCTTCTTTTTTTTCTGATGGGTTTGTAAATTCCTGGCGGCGTGGTAAACATTATCGCGGCTTTAATTCCGGCATTTCTGATATTCGACGTCAGGCTGTCAATGGTTGCTTTAAAGGTTTCAGGTTCAAAAGTTTTATAGTTGGCGGCTTCGTTGGTTCCGAGTGAGAAAATCAGCAGGTCGGGATTAAGTTCTGCAAGCTGTTCAACAAAATGTTCCGAGCGCAGATAGCTTGCAAAGGTGGCGCCGTTTACTCCGATGGTATGGACAATCACGCCAGGCTCTTCGCTACGCAGGTTCATACCGTAGAAGGTGGCAGAGAGCGCTGAATCATTTTTCCGGATACCTCTGATTCGGATTTTTTCAGGATGATCATCGAGACAAAAGGTTGTCGCGTCGTCTTTCACGGAGTCAATTACAGGGTATGTGAGACCGTTGATTTCGTTGATTACCGAAAAAGCTAAACAACTATCGCGCGAGGCGTGAAAAACGGTAAGCAGAGAGGCTCCGTTTCCATAAATTTCGGGGGAAGTGAATTCAACGGTAAAAGATGGCGATGTTTGATTTGACGAGAGAGTGAATCCTGAAATCCCTGTTGGCAAAGTTTTGTGAATGGCGGCGTTGCGACTGGCGACCCATGGAGTATCGGCAGCAGTAAGGTAACCTGGCGGTCCGTTGCTTTTTGCCACACGGTAAGGGAAGATGATTCCGACGCCTGCATTACCAAATTGTTCCTGAAGTCCGGCGCGTAATGGTTGGGTGATGTATCCTGCCTGAACGTGGGAGTCGCCGATATGAACTACTACAACCTGATTTTTTTCTCTACAATCGGGTTCTTCAAGTTTTTGGAAAAAGGGAGTCAGCGAGGTTAGATCGCCGCAAATCCTGTTTTTTTCAGGCGTCAGGAACGGATAAAGCGCTTTCAGCGAGTCATAAACGGGCAATTTTTCAATTGTGAATAAGGTATCCTGCGCCGGGGCTATAACCGGGAGCGCGAGTGCGGCAAGGAGGATAAGATATTTGAACCGGAGCTTCATAAATGATTAAAAGGTAAAACAGAGTTGATTGAATCGTGTGGCTGCTGAAACTGATAAAAACCGGTCATCAGGTATTGATAGATCAGTTCGGCAATTCGTCCGGCGCCCGACCCGTTTGGATGGGTGTAATCATCGCCGGCAAGTTTGGTTTTTCCCTCAACCCAGTTTCTCATGCTGTTAACGCCGCCCATTGCATCGAAAAGGTTGAAAAAAGCTATCTGTTCAATGAAATCCGGCAACTCAGCGGGAGTAAAATATTCGCCGGAGATAAGCGCCGCGCGATCAGGCATGCTTATCATCAATACTGGAATTCCCGGCGACGACTCTTTTACATGGCTGATAACGCTACGCATGGCTTGTTCATACCAGTTATAATCGGCAACGCCGGGGGTAAAAACATTTAATCCGTAGTGAATGATGATTAGCTTGTTACGAAGGTTGCTATTGAATCCTGAAAAGATACTTACCGGAATTTGCCTCAGCGGAAGTCCGGAATTTCCTCTGAAAGCGTAATTATCAACATAAACTCCGGGACCATTTTCAAAATTGACGCCGTAAATTATTGCAGGTTCAGGGGTGATAATTTTCAGATGAAAAACCGAAAATGCGCTATCGGGTTTTACCATGAAAGATGAAACGGCGCCGGCAGATGGAAAAACTATTTCGTTTTTAAGCGAATCAGTAATTACGGATGCGCTAAAGGTATTCCGCCCTCCGTATAGTATTGTTGCCTGATGAAACCGACCGTATCCCTGTTCCGATCTGAAAGTAACCTCGGCGCCTTTCTGCGTTTCGAATACATA
>JAPLDO010000143.1 GCA_026391715.1 Bacteroidota bacterium | reverse complement strand
TGACCAACGCTTCCCAAATTGGCTGCAACCCACCTCACGGCTTAGTAGAATTTTAAAACACTTTACGACAAAGGAACCAACTTTCTGCCCGGAATTAAATTTCAAAGAACTAAAATGAAAAATCCTGGATTGCAGCTAACGAGTAAATAACCACATAAGTGTGGTTATTTTTGCCTTATCTTTGGGTTGCAATATTTTTTAAAATGCAGATAATGTTTGTATTGGCGATATATTTGCTCATAATTTAATTTTTACTTCGTCATAATATACAGTCTCATTCTTGCTCGATGTGACCATACTATCTTACGTTTACTTGCAACCGCAGCAAAAAAAACACTTTTTAAGCAATACGAAAGTTTCATTGTTGCGGTTGCAAGTTCGTTAGTCAACGTGGTTTGTTATGCAAGTTTAATCTCCCCCTCACGTATTTTTTTTAAACATTCCTTCTGTTCTTCCAAGGTCAGGGTTGATAATTTCTCAGCTAATTTTTCCTTGATTAGGCTAAAATATTTAACTGTATCAAAGTTTTTTTTAGTCATTGCTTTCATTATCAATAAATTCTAAAGGTGAACGGATATTAATTACTGTATACCCCAATTTCATATTAACTGAATTGAATAGTTTGATTTTGTTGAAGTTGACTATATGCTTAAAATTCCAACTGACAAGCACATCACGATAGAGTTTAAAAATCTGTGATTAAATTATGCCTCGCGCTATATTATTCATAGAGTTCGAGACATAACTTGAGGCGTCCTCCCAAACCTTCACGAATTATTCTCATTAGTGTTGAAAGTCTAATATCACTGGCATCATTTTCAATCCGGGAAATATAATTTTTAGTTGTACCACACTTAATTGCCAGTTCTTCCTGTGTCAGGTTTTGTTGTTTCCTGGCATCCTGGATTAGTACGCCAATTTTAAAATTTTCAAACTCTGCTTCATATTTTTCCCTGGTCGGGGTTCCGATTGCACCATACTTCGAATTCAAGTGGTCATCCCAGGAAACTAACTTAGTATCATGATTGTTCGACATAGTATTTTTGTTTTAATCGCATTGCTTTTTCAATCTCGTTTTTTGGAGTTTTATCTGACTTTTTGTTAAACCCGTTAAGGAGAATTATCAAATTTCCTTTATCGAAAAAGCAAAAAATACGATAAATGTCTGTCCCTACTTTAATTTTTATTTCAAAAAGCCCATTCGTGTCTTCAAGAGATTTGAAATATTTCTCCGGAATCATTCTCAATGACCGAACAAGGCCTATAACCCAATCAATTTTGTCCTGAACCTCTGGTTTTTGTAAATTATAAAAGTCCCAAAAATCATTTCCATAAACATAAGTGGTTCTCATAAACTTTTGATTCAACGAACAAAGTTACCTGTTTGGACAGCAAAAGTCATTTTTTTTTGCCAAATATTTTGCGAACCGGTTTCATTAGCATGAGACTTATCGCCCAGGTAAATTAGAATTTCATACAAATATAATTTGTTTATATGGAAAACCTACCGGTAATGAAAAATATTTATATCTCAAGTCCATCCAATGGATTTTCAATCTTATCAAATCCCTTGGTTGTCATGTGAGTATAAATCTCTGTGGTTTTAATACTTGCATGTCCCATAAGCATCTGGATGTACCTGATGTCGGTTCCGTTTTCGAGCAGATGAGTGGCAAAACAATGCCTTAATGTATGGGTTGATGCTTTCTTCGTTATCCCGGCTCTGTCAAATGCTTTCGTTACAATTGTATATACGCTGCTCTCCGAATATTGGATACCTTTTATTCCTTCAAAGAGCCACTCTTTGGGCTTGTACTCCTTATAATATTCACGCAAAACAGGGACAACCTTTTTCGACAACAGGGTATAACGATCTTTGCGACCTTTTGCCTGCCTGACAAAGATTTGCATCCGCTTACTGTCAATGTCCTTGATTTTTAGATTAATTACTTCGCTTAACCGTAGTCCTCCCCCATAAGTGATCATTATGATAGCCTTATGTTTGATATTTTTCACCAAACTAATTGTTTTGGATATTTCATCAAGATTTAGCACATTTGCCAGGTTGAACGATTTCAATGGTCTATCGAGGAAGTAAAATTTGCGCTGTCCTCCCATAACGCGCTCATAATAAAACTTTATTGCGTTAATTGATTGATTCTGATAAGATGGAGATACTTTCCGATCAATCACGAGGTATTGTAGAAATGCAATGATGAGGTTATCGCCAATTTTAATAATGTCGTGGGTATTGTAGTAATTGATAAACTCTTCAAACATACATAGATAAACCTTAATAGTCTTTTTAGTATATCTCAGTTCCTGAAGTTTTCGAAGGTATTCATCCGGGCAATTGCGATAATTGGGAATATCAAAGCGGGAAATTCGCTTTACTTTATCTTCCTTCCTGATAACTTCTTCTTCATAAACAATTTCCAACCCCTGAGCCAGCGCTTTGGTTTTGATTTCGTTTAGAAATTTTTCCGAATAGGGTATTGACCACCATTTATTATTTGAATCCCAACTATTAAATGGCATCGTTTTAATATGGTAACTTAACTCCTTGTTAAATCCAAAGATCAGTTTCAATCTTCCGGCTACTGTTTTAATGATTAACAACTGATTGGCTTTGATTTTACGTTGTGAATCGGCGCTTGTTTTTACATCAAAAACCTCATGTACCAAGAGGTTTTTGATTCTAAGGTTGAAATACTCTTTGATGAGATCGAGATTTCCCGGGTAATTCGGAACAACCCATGAAAATTGTTTTCCGTCCCACCGGCTGTAGCGCAATGTCTTGATGAAATGAATATCAAGTTGATTTTTAGGGAGTTTTAATATTATTGAGCGCCCAATTACTTCAACTGAAACATCTTTCCGTTGACTATTTGGTTGAACAATTTCAGGAACCGAAGGAGCGGAAATTGCTTTTTCGGCTTTGACTTCCGAAACTTTATTGGGGTATTCAATTTCAGGAAACAACTTTTTTAACTGATCGAATGCCGCTTTGCTGTAGGATATGTGCCAGGCTTTTATAGCCGTACTCCATTTGGCGCCCGGTATCTGTTTAAGCAGGGAGGCAAGTACCTGATTGTAGGGAAATTCGACTTTTATGCGATTTTCACCATTGATTTCAATTTTTGACGCTTTCATAATTTTTATTGTTTTTATAATGGTTAATCGGGTTAGGTGGCAAAAGGTAACAGATCATTTTGCGTTTTTTTTGAAAATAATTTAAAATTCTGAAGTTTTAACATTTTGACCCGCACGATGAGGCATATTTTTCAAAACATGAATAAATACTTGAGTTGTGATTATACCTTAAGACAACAGGTAATCACAACAAATTCAAATATCAGTTAAGATTATTCCTTCCAGATAAGAATAAACAGATATGGAAGAGGATCAAAAAAGGGAAAGACAAACTTGCGGAGGAGAAGGAAAAAAGAGGCGGCGATGAGGAGAAAGTAAGGAGACGAGGGCGGAAAGGGAAGGTACTTTCCGGCATTACGATGCAGTTGTCTATCTGCCGTGTGATGGTGATAACGTCTTTTGGCAACTCGAAATCGGAGAATTAAATGAATGCCAGGAAGTCTTGCGCGTGCCAGCGAAGAGGGAAAAAAGCTCGGAATCAGATTACAATATTGATAATCTTTCCCTGCACTATTATAACCTTCCGCGGCGGTTTTCCCTGCAACCATTTTTCCGATTCCTTTGCTTCGAGAGCAGCCTTTTCAATATCCGCCACCGGCAAATCGGCTGGCAATTCAAGTTTGAAACGGGTTTTCCCGTTAAACGATACCGGGTATTCAAAGGTGTTCTCAACCAGAAAAACCGGGTTGAAAACCGGAAAAGAAGCTTTTGTGACGCTATCCTCGTTGCCGAGCAGAAGCCACAGCTCTTCGGCGATGTGCGGGGCGTAAGGCGAAATCATCACAACAAGCTGGCTTAGAATTCCGCGCTTATTGCATTTCAGGTCGGTTAGTTCGTTAGTGCAGATCATAAAAGCGCTCACGGCGGTATTCAACGAAAGCCGTTCAATATCTTCCTGAATCTTTTTTATTGTCTTGTGCAATATTCGCTGCTCGCCGGCTGAAGGGGCATGATCTGAAACGGTGAAATTATTCTGGTCGTCGTGATATAAACGCCAGAATTTACGGATAAAGCGGAACACGCCTTCAATGCCGTTGGTATCCCAGGGTTTTGACTGTTCCAGCGGACCGAGGAACATCTCATACATCCTGAAGGTATCGGCGCCATACTTTTCAATCAGGTAATCGGGATTGACAACGTTGTAAAGCGATTTCGACATCTTTTCAACGGCGTATCCGCAATGGTATTTTCCTTCTTCAAGGATGAATTCCGCCCCGGCAAGGTCGGGTCGCCAGGCGGAAAATGCTTTGGTATCGAGAATATCTGCATCAACCATGCCTACGTCAACATGCATTTCCGTTACTTCATGCCGATCTTTCAATCCCAGCGATACAAAAGTGTTTGTTCCCTTGATCCTGTATGCCAGACTCGATCTTCCCTGTATCTTTCCCTGGTTTATTAGTTTTTTATAGGGTTCATCTTTAACTGATAATCCAATATCAAAAAGGAATTTGTTCCAGAACCTCGAATAGATGAGGTGACCGGTGGCATGCTCATCTCCGCCGATGTAAAGGTCAACATCCTGCCAGTAAGCCACAGCCTCTTTTGAGAAATATTCGTTTTCGTTGCGCGGATCCATATACCGGAAATAATAGCCGCTGGAGCCTGCAAAACCGGGCATAGTGTTGGTTTCGAGAGGATTACCCTCCTTTGTTGTCCAGTTTTTAGCGCGAGCCAGAGGCGGTTCGCCGGTTTTGGTAGGAAGATAGGCGTCAACTTCGGGCAGGAGAAGAGGAAGCTCGCTCTCATTGAGCGTTTTCGCTATGCCGTTTTTGAAATAAACCGGGAATGGCTCTCCCCAATAGCGCTGCCGACTGAAAATAGCGTCGCGAAGGCGGAAATTAACCGTTCCCTTCCCGATACCGAGTTCGTCAACCTTACGAATTACCGCGCTGATGGCGTCCTTCACCTTCATTCCGTTGATAAAACCGGAGTTGACCATAACGCCGTCTTTGGCGTCGAAAGAGTGTTCGGAGATATCGCCGCCAGATACAACTTCGGCGATTGGGAGTTTGAAATGTTTTGCAAAATCGTAATCGCGGCTGTCGTGAGCCGGAACCGCCATAATCGCGCCGGTTCCATAACCGGCAAGCACGTAGTCGGCTACCCAGATTGGAATTGGCTCTCCATTGAAAGGATTGAGACAATAAGCGCCGGTGAATTCGCCCGAAACCTTTTTCACCTCCGCCATCCGTTCACGCTCCGAGCGGTTTTTGGAATTGACGAGATACTGCGAAACAGCCTCTTTGCGGTCGGATGTAGTTATGATTTCAAGCAGTTCATGCTCAGGGGCAAGAACCATAAATGTAGAGCCGAAGATGGTATCGGGGCGGGTTGTAAAGATATTCAGGGTTTGCCCGGAGTCTTTAATCGGAAAATGGATTTCAGCGCCTTCCGAACGACCTATCCAGTTTCGCTGCATCTCTTTCAGCGAATCGGAAAACTCCACTGTGTCAAGCCCGTCGAGCAGCCGCTGCGAGTATGCGGTGATTCGCAGAAACCACTGCCGCATAAGTTTTCGTTCAACGGGATGGCTGCCGCGAACAGAAAATCCGTTAGCCACCTCGTCGTTGGCGAGTACTGTCCCAAGTTCGGGGCACCAGTTTACCATGGCATCCGATTGATAGGCAATCCGGTAATTCATCAGAATTTCCTCGCGCTGTTTTTCAGAAAATAAATTCCATTCCAAAGCGGAAAAAATTCCATTCCACGACTCCCCGAAAGAGGAATCCTTTTTGGTCAACTCCTTGATCCAGTTCGCGGTCATGGCGGCGTTTACTCCGGCGTTCCCCAGGCTTTCGAAGATTTTGATAAGCCCTGAAATGGGTTCGGCTTTTTGCTTTTCAATGTTGTACCAATGATGAAAAAGCTGAATGAATGTCCATTGCGTCCATTTATAATAGTCCGGATCGCAGGTTTTTACTTCGCGATCCCAGTCAAAGCAAAAGCCGATTTTATCCATCTGTTCGCGGTAACGCGCAACGTTCTTTTCGGTGGTGACAGCGGGATGGGTTCCGGTTTGAATGGCATATTGCTCGGCGGGAAGTCCGTAAGCGTCATATCCCATCGGATGAAGCACATTGAAACCTTTCAAACGTTTGTAGCGGGAATAGACGTCGGAGGCGATATATCCCAGAGGATGTCCCACATGAAGCCCGGCTCCTGAAGGATAGGGAAACATATCGAGCACATAGAATTTTTGGCGGGAATGATCAATCTCAGTTTTATAGGTTTTATGATCCACCCAGTATTTCTGCCATTTTTTTTCGATTTCGGGAAAGTTGTATTCCATTGTTATTTAATGATTTGGTATTTATTTATATGAATATCCCATTGCATTTCTAAATTGTCAAAACTAATTTTTCTTTTGGCGCTTTCTGTCGCTATGTTGTTTTGCTGATTCCACCCAGCTTTTTTAAAGCAAGGCGTCATTCACAATTCTATTAGCTGCCAATATCCACCATTATCAGCGCCAATACGTTCGATTACCTTTAATTTCTTTAATTTTCTTAACTGTCTTTCAATTGTACTATTTGACTTGCTCGTTTTTCCTGCTAATTCATCAATGGTGATCGTGTTATTTTCCTTTATCAACCTCAAAATTTTCTCCGTCATTTTCTCCGTCATCTTCTCCGTCATTTTCTCCGTCATCTTCACCGAACCTTTCACCGAACCTTTCACCGAAC
>JAPLDO010000249.1 GCA_026391715.1 Bacteroidota bacterium | reverse complement strand
GAAAACCGGGTTTGGGCTGGTGAATTTGTCTGGGAAAGTCAATAAATATATCTGGGATTTCTGAAATGAACCGGCTTGGTTCGGAAGATGTAAGTTGTCCCCAGCGATATCGGTTTTCAGAATAAGCAAGAGTCAGTTTCTGCCTCGCTCTCGTCACGGCAACATAAAATAACCGGCGCTCTTCTTCAAGGTCCGACCTTGAATTGAGCGACTGTATAGAAGGGAACAGGTTTTCTTCCAAACCAACAATGCAAACATAAGGAAATTCAAGTCCTTTGGCAGCATGGATGGACATAAGGCTCACCTTGTCCATATCGTCGGGCTTATCTTTATCAGCGTCTGTTATCAACGCCACATCCTGCATGAATTCATCGAGAGTGCGGATAACATTTGATTCGAGCTCGCCTGTTTCAAAATTGGGGCGGGGCGTTTCGGTAAATCCCTTGATGGCATTGAGCAACTCCTCGATATTTTCATAACGGCTAACTCCTTCCGGGGTTTTATCGTCGTACAGTTCTTTTAGTAAACCCGATGAACCGGCAATATGTCTTGCCATCTCATAAGCATTTTTTGTACCGAGTATTGCGCTGAAACTTTTGATCATTGTAACAAAGCCGTAAATTTTTCGCCCTGTTGCCTCTGGAAATCGCAGGTTGCCGGTTTCTGGAAATTCAATGAGTTGAAAAATACTTTTCTTTTGTTCGTCCGCAGTCACCACAAGTTTTTCGAGGGTGGTTTTCCCGATTCCCCTTGCAGGAAAGTTGATAACCCTCAGTAATGCATCTTCATCAAGGTTGTTAATCGTCAGACGGAAATAAGCCAGAAGGTCTTTCACCTCCTTACGCTGATAAAACGAAACGCCGCCGTAAATTCTACATGGAATATTCAGCCGGCGTAATGCTTCTTCATGGGTACGCGACTGGGCGTTGGTGCGGTAAAGGATTGCAAAAGCGCTGTTTTTCAACTGGTGGTTCATCTTGTTCTCAAAGATTGACTGCGCCACGAGGTTGGCTTCTTCATTATCGGTTGAGGCATGGATAAGCTGGATTCGCTGTCCCTCTTCATTTTCCGTCCATATCTCTTTAAATATCTGATTTTTATTGTTTTCAATGATTTTATTGGCGGCGTTCACGATGGTGCGGCTTGAACGGTAATTTTGTTCGAGTTTAAAAACCTGGTTATCGGGATAATCCTTTTTAAAATTCAGAATATTCTGGATATTTGCGCCGCGGAAGGAATAAATACTCTGGGCATCGTCGCCTACCACGCAGATGTTTTCGTTATTGGCGGCAAGTTTTTTAATGATGAGGTATTGTGAAAAGTTGGTATCCTGATATTCATCTACCAGAATATACTTGAATTTCTGCTGATATTTATAAAGAATATCAGGAAAGTCGCGCAACAGCACATTCATATTGAAAAGAAGATCGTCAAAATCCATTGCCGAAGCTCTTCGCAACCTTCCCTGGTACTGTTGATAAATAAGACCTGTCAGCGGTTTCCCGGATGAGTTATCAGAATCTTTGATTTCTGGATTTAAGTTGTATTCCTCGGCTGAAAGCAGACTGGTTTTAGCGGAAGATATCCTGTTCAGAATATATCCCGGCTGGTACACCTTATCGTCAAGGTTGTTTTCTTTGAGCAGGTTTTTAATCACCCTTTTTACATCGTCGGTATCATATATTGTATAGTTAGAAGGAAACCCCAGTAAATGACCTTCAATGCGCAATATTCTGGCAAAAACCGAGTGAAAAGTTCCCATCCATACATTCCGAGCTTCTGCGCCAACGAGGTTCACAATTCGTTCTTTCATTTCGCGCGAAGCCTTGTTGGTAAAGGTTAGCGCAAGAATGTGAAAAGGATCGACGCCTTTATCCACAAGATGCGCGACGCGGTAAGTAAGAACCCTTGTTTTGCCGGATCCGGCTCCTGCAATTACCATCACAGGACCTTCGGTCGCCTGCACAGCGGCGCGCTGGGCTTCATTCAGTTCGTTGAGAATATTTTGACGCATGATAAAAAATAAGTGGCAAAAATACGAGTTTGGTTTATATGGAACTTACATTATTTCAAACGATCAATTATTCGTTGCTCATCATCCTTGGTATTTTATTTATCAGATACCTTTATATAATGTACGCCGATAGCAGAATCAATCCGGTTCAATGGCAAAACAAAATTAAACGCCATGAGGTTTCGCCCAGGTTAAAAAAGCTGGAGAAGAAATATTCCGATAAAGTCAGATTTTTTAACTGGTGGCTACAGATTGAACGGTTGAAGCGTGACAAAGTTCCAGGGGTTTTTGTTGAACTTGGCGTATATCAGGGTGAAAGCGCTGAAATTATTCATCAGATGGACACTAACCGCGATTTTCATCTGTTCGACACCTTCACCGGTTTTCGCGCATCCGATCTCAGTGTGGAAACCGGAGAAGCTGCCACTTATACCCCGAATCATTTTGCCGATACCAGCATTAAGGCTGTTGTTGAGCGGATCGGCGGGCAACATCTTATTAAAATCCATGCCGGATATTTCCCCGAATCAGCGTTTGATTTTAATGAACCGGTTGCATTAGTAAATATTGACGCCGACCTGTATAATCCTACGCGGGCAGGGCTGGAATTTTTTTATCAGCGGTTATCCCCGGGCGGCGTCATCCTGGTCCACGACTATAATATCAAGTGGTCTGGAATCATTCAGGCTGTTGATGAATTTATCCCGACTATTCCCGAATCGCTGGTTTTTATACCAGATAAGTATGGTACTGTGATGATTATCAGAAATAAATGAGGATGAAACTTTTTTTTCATATTTTTTTGTTTGGAATGAAATAATTTCTACCTTTGCGCCCTCGAAAAACCATTATTTGTTTTCGATTGAATTAAATGCCGGAACCGGCAAGGAAACCTGATAAAGTGAGACAACTATAGGTTTCAATCGCACTCAAGCTATTGATTGCGGTGGAAAGTCTCGCACGATTTAGAGCCTTCCTTAATTTTTCCAGTCAGATAATTCAGTATTATTTCAACAACGACATGCAAATTTTTATTGCTAATGTTGGTGAAGTAAAATTAAAATGTACCTTTGCACTCCCGTTTGGAGGGAAAAAGTTAATAAGTTTCATAAAATCAATGATATGCCTACGATTTCGCAACTGGTTCGTAACGGAAGAAAAAAATTAGTTGATAAAAGTAAGTCTCCTGCATTGGATTCTTGTCCGCAGCGGCGTGGCGTTTGTGTTCGTGTATATACCACCACGCCGAAAAAGCCGAATTCAGCCATGCGTAAGGTAGCCAGGGTTCGTCTTACAAACGGTAAGGAAGTAAACGCCTATATTCCGGGAGAAGGACATAATTTACAGGAACACTCTATCGTAATGATTAGAGGAGGTCGTGTGAAAGATTTACCCGGCGTGCGCTATCATATCATCCGCGGCGCTTTAGATACCTCTGGCGTTGAAGGTCGGAAGCAACGGAGAAGCAAATATGGCGCAAAACGTCCAAAAGCAAAGAAAGCATAGTAATGTAAAGACGCATTGCGATGCGTCTCTTTGAACAACAATAAATACCCATGAGAAAGTCAAAACCAAAGAAAAGACCGATTCTTCCTGATCCAAAATTCAGCGATACGCTTGTTACAAAGTTTGTAAACAATATCATGCTGGCTGGTAAGAAAAATATCGCGTATGATCTGTTTTACGAAGCCATTGCAACAGTTACGGAAAAGTCAAAAGAAGATGGACTGGAAGTTTTCAAGAAAGCTCTTGCAAACGTAACTCCTTCGGTTGAGGTTCGAAGCCGTCGAATTGGTGGCGCCACATTTCAGATTCCCTCTGAAATCAGAGCCGGTAGAAAGAGTTCAATTGGGATGAAATCATTGGTGAATTATGCCCGTAAACGTCATGAAAAAAGTTTCGGACAAAAACTTGCCTCTGAAATTCTTGCCGCCTATAAAGAAGAAGGCGCCGCTTATAAACGTAAAGAAGATACTCATAGAATGGCAGAAGCCAATAAGGCTTTCAGCCATTTCCGTTTTTAACAATAAACAGGTAAAAAGTTGCTGCTGCGATTTTGAACAGACAGAAATGACCGGAAAATTAGAAAATACAAGAAACATTGGCATTATGGCGCACATAGACGCGGGTAAAACCACGACTACTGAGCGAATCTTGTATTATACCGGTATCAATTATAAACTTGGAGAGGTTCATGACGGCGCTGCCACAATGGACTGGATGGTTCAGGAACAGGAACGCGGTATCACGATTACTTCAGCCGCTACAACTGTATACTGGGATTATAATAATGAGAATTACAGAATAAACCTGATTGATACGCCGGGCCACGTTGATTTTACCGTTGAGGTGGAGCGTTCTCTGCGGGTACTGGATGGAGCTATTGCAATTTTCTGCGCGGTCGGCGGCGTTGAACCACAATCGGAAACTGTTTGGAGACAAGCGAATAAATACAATGTTCCCCGCATTTGTTATATAAACAAAATGGATCGCACGGGAGCAGATTTTATGCACGTAGTTGGTCAGATTTCTGAAAAACTCGGCACAAAACCTGTTCCGGTTCAATTACCAATAGGCGCCGAAGATGAATTCGCCGGAATTGTCGATCTGATTTCAAACAAAGCTTATACCTGGGATGAAACTACTTTTGGACGTGATTTCTTTGAAATTCCGATTCCGGAAGATATTACTGAACTGGCTCATGAGTACCGGATGAAATTAATAGAAGGAGTAGCGGAAGAAAGCGACGAACTTTTTCATAAATTCATTGATAATCCCGATTCTATTACAGAAGTGGAAATAATTGCTGAAATACGTAAAGCCACTATCCAGGGAAGAATTACGCCGGTTGTTTGCGGCGCCTCGTTTAAAAATAAAGGCGTTCAACTATTAATTGATTCGGTAGCGAAATTTTTACCTTCGCCTTATGATATGCCTGCTGTTATTGGCATAAACCCCTTTACTGAAAAGGAAGAAGCCCGTCATCCTGATCCTAACGAGCCTTTTACCGCGCTTGCCTTTAAAATTGCAACTGATCCGTTTGTTGGTAGAATTGCTTTCTTCAGAGTCTACTCAGGAAGCCTCGAAGCTGGCGGTGTTGTTTTAAACAGCAGGACAGATAAAAAAGAGCGTTTGTTGCGAATTATGCTTATGCACGCCAACAAACAAAATCCGCTGAAACATATTGAAGCAGGCGAAATTGGGGCAGCAGTTGGTTTTAAGGATATCCGTACCGGCGATACGCTGTGCGATCTGAAGCACCCGCTGGTTTTAATGTCAATGTCATTCCCCGAACCTGTAATAAACATGGCAGTTGAGCCAAAAACTCAGGATGATTTTGACAAACTTTCTATTGCATTGAATAAACTTGCCGAAGAGGATCCAACTTTTCAGGTTCGGGTTGACAATGAAACTGGTCAGACACTGATTAGCGGAATGGGCGAGTTGCATCTCGATATAATCGCTGATCGTATTCGTCGTGAATTTAATATTGAAGTGAATCGCGGAAATCCACAGGTTGCATATAAAGAAGCAATTGTTAATACCGTGATGCATCACGAAGTTTACAAAAAACAGACTGGCGGAAAAGGTCGGTTTGCCGATCTGGTGATTGAAGTTGGTCCCGCCGATGCAGGTATTAAAGGATTACAGTTTATCAATGATATTAAAGGCGGTAATATTCCTAAAGAATTTATTCCTTCTATTGAAAAAGGACTTAAAGCAGCTATTACCAATGGACCTATCGTTGGTTTCCCTATCGAAAGCGTTAAGGTTCGGCTGATTGACGGGTCATTTCATTCTGTTGATTCAGATGCGTTATCCTTTCAGATTGCTGCCGGTATTGCATTTCGCGAAGCAAGCAGAAAAGCAAAAGCAGTGATAATGGAGCCAATAATGAAGTTTGAAATTATTACTCCGAGTGAATATATGGGTGAAGTTACCGGGGATATTACAAAACGCAGAGGACAGGTTTCAGAGGTAGAATCGCGGATTGGAAATCAGGTGATTCGCGGACGCGTTCCTCTCGCTGAAATGTTTGGATATGTGACTACGCTTAGGAGTTTGACTTCCGGCAGAGCTACAGAAATGTTGGAGTTTTTGAAGTATGACAACACCCCGAAAGAGATTCAGGATGAAGTATTATATAAAATCAGGGGATATGTTCCCGCCTATTAATCTTTTATATGAGCCAGAGAATTAGAATAAAACTTAAGTCTTACGATTACAACCTGGTTGATAAATCAGCAGAAAAGATCGTAAAAACCGTTAAGGTAACGGGAGCTGTGGTTAGTGGACCTATTCCTTTACCTACGGATAAAAAGATCTTCACGGTGCTGCGGGCAACTTTCGTGAATAAAAAGTCGCGTGAGCAATTTCAACTCTGCACCTATAAGCGGTTACTCGATATTTACAGCACAACATCGAAAACCATTGATGCTTTGATGAAACTCGAATTGCCCAGCGGCGTTGAAGTTGAAATCAAGGTTTGATCGAAGATAGACAAGAAAAGTTAAAAACGCAAGAAACGTAAGAAATGTCTGGATTAATTGGAAAGAAAATCGGAATGACCAGTATCTACGATGCCAACGGGAAGAATATCCCATGCACCGTGATCGAAGCTGGTCCATGTGTTGTAACACAGGTCCGATCCAAGGAAAAAGAGGGATATGAAGCCATCCAGCTTGCTTTTGATGAAAAGAAAGTGAAGCATACTACCAAGGCTGAACAAGGTCATTTTAAAAAGGCTGGAATCACCCCTAAGAAAGTTGTCGCTGAATTTACTCGTTTTGAACCCGGGCATCAGAAACAATTTGGAGATATTCTTTTAGTCGATATCTTTCTTGAAGGAGAATTTATTGACGTAGTCGGAGTATCAAAGGGAAAAGGTTTTCAGGGAGTCGTAAAACGTCACAATTTTGCCGGCGTTGGAGAAGCAACTCACGGACAACATAATCGCCTCAGGGCGCCTGGTTCGGTTGGAGCATCTTCATGGCCGTCAAGAGTTATGAAGGGTTTACGCATGGCTGGACGCATGGGTGGCGAAAAAGTAAAAGTTTTAAATCTTCAGGTATTGAAAATTTTAGTAGAGAAAAACCTGATTTTAGTAAAAGGGGCAATCCCTGGACATAATGGATCTTATGTAAAGATTGAGCGATGGAAGTAGCAATTTATAATATCAAAGGCGAAGCGACAACCGCTATGGTTACGCTTGACGATTCGGTTTTTGCAATTGAACCTAATGATCATGCCATTTATCTCGATGTAAAACAATTTCTGGCTAATCAACGTCAGGGAACACATGATACATTGGAAAAGTCAACAATCTCAGGAAGCACTAAAAAACTTCATAAGCAAAAAGGAACCGGGGGTTCGCGAAAAGGAAGTATCAAAAGTCCCCTTTTCCGCGGAGGAGCTCGTGTATTTGGTCCTCATCCCAGAGATTATAGTTTCAAACTAAATAAAAAGCTCAAACGACTGGCGCGTAAATCTGCGTTGAGTTATAAAGTAAAGGATGATAATATCACCATTTTGGAGAATTTTACCTTCGAGACAGCCAAGACTAAAAACTTTACCGAACTTTTAAAAAATTTCCAGTTATCAGGGAAAAAGGTTTTACTTGTTCTTGCCAAATCTGATGATAATGTGTTTCTATCATCCCGTAACCTGAAAAGGGTAAAAGTTGTTCACGCCTGCGATTTGAATACTTATGAAATCCTTGATGCAACCCAGATACTGATCACTACAGATTCAGTTAAGGAAATTGAAAAAATCCATCAGAATTAAACGATTAATTCTAAACGACAATGACAGTAATATTAAAGCCAATCATAACCGAGAAAATGACGCTGATGGGCGAAAAGCTCCACCGTTACGGGTTCAGGGTTGACATAAAGGCAAATAAACTTCAGATTGCCGACGCCATTAAGGATCTTTACGGCGTTGAAGTTACCTCGGTTAATACCATGGTGTTTTCTGGAAAAAATAAATCGCGCTTTACCAAAAGTGGCGTATTATCCGGAAGAACAAATACATATAAAAAAGCCATTATAACTTTGGCTAAAGGAGAAACGATTGATTTTTACAGCAATATTTAACTAAATGGCGCTAAAGAAATATAAACCGACAACACCCGGGCAGCGGTTCAAAGTGATCAGCACTTATGAGGAAGTAACCGCAGATGTTCCTGAGAAGAGCTTGCTTGCTCCTTCAAAGAGATCCGGAGGAAGAAACAACGAAGGAAGAATGACCATGCGCTACACTGGTGGCGGTCATAAACAAATGTACCGAATAGTGGATTTTAAAAGGGATAAGGAAAATATTCCGGCGCTTGTCAAGACTATCGAATATGATCCCAACAGAACGTCGCGCATTGCATTGGTTGTTTATAACGACGGTGAAAAACGGTACATTGTGGCACCTCACGGACTTAAAGTTGGGCAAACGATTATGTCGGGAACTGGCGTTGCTCCAGAGATTGGTAATACTTTGTATCTCAGCGAAATTCCTTTTGGCACGGTAGTTCATAATGTTGAATTACGTCCTGGACAAGGCGCCAAATTGGTGCGAAGCGCCGGCTCTCATGCTCAGCTTATGTCGCGTGATGGAAAATTTGCCATCCTGAAAATGCCGTCGGGCGAAACCCGTATGATTCTTCAGGCTTGCAAAGCTACAGTAGGAATGGTCTCTAACATTGATCACAACCTGGAATCACATGGAAAAGCGGGACGTAGAAGGTGGTTAGGCCGTCGTCCCAGGACCCGCGGCGTTGCCATGAACCCGGTTGACCATCCAATGGGCGGTGGTGAAGGACGCGCTTCAGGCGGACATCCCAGGTCGCGAAAAGGTACTCCTTCAAAAGGATTCAAAACACGCGCTCGCAAAAAACAGTCGAATAAGTATATCATTGAAAGCAGAAAGAAGTAATCGAAAATACAATAACTATGAGCAGATCGCTTAAAAAAGGTCCGTTTATCCATCATAAACTTGAAAAAAGAGTGCTGGATCTGGTAGAATCAAAAAAGAAGACTGTTATCAAGACCTGGTCGCGCGGATCCATGATTTCCCCTGATTTTGTTGGTCAAACTATTGCCGTACACAACGGGAATAAATTTATCCCGGTTTATGTTACGGAGAACATGGTAGGCCACAAGCTTGGCGAATTTGCCCCTACGCGAATTTTCAGGGGGCATGCCGGGAATAAAGATAAAGGAAAGAAATAACAACCTAATAAGTAGAAAAAATGGGAGTTAGAACCCGTACAAGAGCCGTAAATCGGAAAGAGGCTCAAAAGAGCGTGGCTTTTGCCAAGTTAAATAATTACCCTTCGTCGCCTCGGAAAATGCGATTGATCGTTGACCTTATCAGAGGTAAACGCGTTGAGCAGGCTTTACAAATTTTAAAACATAATGCCAAACAGCCATCCGATAGTTTGCGTAAGCTTCTTCTTTCAGCTATTTCCAACTGGCAAAAAAAGAATGAAGGAAAACGTATTGAGGAGAGTGATCTTTTTGTGAAAGAGGTTTTTGTGGATAGCGGCAGGCAACTAAAAAGATTACAAACCGCTCCTCAGGGCAGAGCGCACAGAATCAGAAAAAGATCAAATCATGTTACTATCATCCTTGACAGCAAGAACGCTCCTGTTGCCCAAGTTGAAGAAACTGAAGAAACTGAAGAAAAGAATAGTTAATAAATTTAAAGCAATATTTAAAAGATAGTTTTAATGGGACAAAAGACCAATCCGATTGCTAACAGGTTAGGCATTATCCGCGGCTGGGATTCAAACTGGTTCGGCGGGAAAAATTTTGAGCCCAAGCTGGTCGAAGATGATAAAATCCGCAAATATCTGAATGTCCGTCTTTCAAAAGCAGGCATCGCGAAGATTGTCATTGAACGTACGTTGAAGCTTGTTACTGTTACCATTCATACTGCACGACCGGGAATTATTATCGGAAAAGGCGGCCAGGAAGTTGATAAATTGAAAGAAGAGTTGAAGAAGATCACTCACAAGGAGATCCAGATTAATATCTCAGAAATCAAACGTCCTGAAATTGACGCCGTTATTGTGGGGCATACTGTGGCCAGCCAGATTGAAGGTCGTATCTCTTATCGCCGCGCCATTAAAACTTCTATCGCCTCTGCCATGCGGATTGGCGCTGAAGGAATAAAAATCATGATCTCTGGTCGTGTGGGCGGCGCAGAAATGGCTCGTCGCGAGCAATATAAGGAAGGTCGTATTCCATTACACACTTTCCGCGCAGATATTGATTACGCTGTTGCCGAGGCGAATACAACTTATGGAATTATCGGAATCAAGGTTTGGATATGCAAAGGTGAAATCTATGGTCGTCCCGACCTGGTACCAGAAGCCACCGCCGCAAAAACAAAACCTGCACAACAACATAGAGGGAACTTCCAGAATGAACGCGGGCGTGATCGAGGCGGAGACCGCGGCGGAGATCGCGGTGGGGATCGTGGCGGCGACCGTCGCGGCGATCGTGGCCCGGCGAGAGACGCTGGCAGGCAGCGAGGACCTCGTAAGTAAAATGTAACGCCGTATCGCAATACGGCAAATTGTGAAGACGCAATATATTGCGTTTGCTTAAAAGATCGTAACACATAATAATTTATCGTAATGTTACAGCCAAAGAAAACAAAGTACAGAAAGCAGCAAAAGGGGAAGATGAAGGGTAATGCCCAGCGTGGACATCAACTGGCTTTTGGTTCATTCGGGATTAAAACCCTTGAAGAAGCTTGGTTGACTGGTCGTCAGATCGAAGCAGCCCGTCAGGCGATTACTCGTCACATGAAACGTGAAGGTCAACTATGGATACGTATTTTTCCCGACAAACCGGTCACTAAAAAACCCGCTGAAGTTCGTATGGGTAAAGGAAAAGGCGCTCCTGAATATTTTGTCGCCCGCGTTAATCCAGGTCGTCTTCTTTTCGAGATAGAAGGCGTTAACATGGTAATTGCAAAAGAGGCGCTTCGTCTTGGAGCTCAGAAACTGCCTGTTCAAACAAGAACAGTGGTGCGTAAAGATTACTCAGAAGAAGCAGAATAATTATAGTTAGAGCGATACCCCATATAGCTCCAGCAAAAGGAAAAAAAATGGAACAGAAAGTTATTATAGAATTAACAACCGGTGAAATCCGGGAAAGGATGGATGAAGAAGTTCGTCAACTTACAAAGCTCAAGTTGAACCATACTGTTTCTCCACTTGAAAATCCAAATAAAATTAAGGCGTACAGGAAAACAATTGCTCGCCTGAAAACAGAGTTACATAGGCGGGAATTGAGTGGTGAAATACTTGCCAAAACAGAGAAAGATTAGTAAAGACGCACAGTAGTGTGTCTCTAAAAGATTAGATATGGAAACAAGAAACCTAAGAAAAGAAAAAGTCGGAATCGTTGTCAGTAATAAAATGGAGAACTCTGTTGTTGTTACTGTTGAACGAAAGGTTAAGCATCCCAAATATGGGAAATTCGTGAAAAAGTCTTCCAGGTTTATGGCTCATGATGACAAAAATGAGTGCAGCGAAGGAGATAAAATTCGGATCGCCGAAACCAGACCACTCAGTAAAAATAAATGTTGGAGACTTGTCGAAATCATTGAAAAGGTTAAATAGTCATGGTACAACAAGAGTCAAGATTAACAGTAGCAGATAATAGCGGGGCAAAGGAAGTGCTTTGTATAAAGGTACTCGGCGGCACCCGCAAAAGGTATGCCCGCGTTGGCGACCGGATTATAGTAACGGTAAAAAACGCCCTTCCTTCGGGAAATATAAAAAAAGGGACTGTTTCAAAAGCCGTTGTGGTGAGAACAAAAAAGGAGACTCGTCGCGCCGATGGATCCTATATTCGTTTTGATGACAATGCTGTGGTGTTGCTCAATAACGCTGGTGAAATGATTGGCACACGTATTTTTGGACCTGTTGCCAGAGAATTACGCGAAAAGCAATTTATGAAAATAGTTTCTTTAGCGCCAGAGGTGCTATAAGCATATACATATTTATCATGCACAAGAAGTTAAATATAAAAAAAGGCGACACCGTGATGGTTATTGCGGGTGATTCGAGAAGTCAGCAAGGCAAAGTTCTGCGCGTTGATGCAGATGAATACAAAGCTATTGTTGAAGGGGTCAATCTGGTTTCAAAGCATACCAAACCCAATGCAAAAAGTCCTCAGGGTGGAATTGTTAAAAAGGAAGCTTCCGTGAATATGTCAAATCTAATGATTGTTGACAGTTCAGGCAAACCCACACGCATCGGAAGGAGATTGGATCCAAAAACTGAAAAATTGGTACGTTATTCAAAAAAATCAGGGGAGGTTATAAAGTAATGGCTTACACACCAAGATTAAAAGAAAAGTACCGGAATGAGGTTGTTCCTGCGTTGATAAAGCAGTTTGAATATAAAAGCCCCATGCAGGTCCCGCGAATCAACAAGATTTGTCTGAATCAGGGTTTGGGTATTGCAAATACCGATAAAAAATTCATTGAAAACGGGATCAATGAAATGACTAAAATTACTGGTCAGAAAGCAGTGTCAACCAAATCCCGCATGGATATTTCGAATTTTAAACTCAGACGAGGAAATCCTATCGGCGTTCGCGTGACCTTGCGGGGTGAGCGGATGTACGATTTTCTCGACAGGTTGATTTCTGTCGCTTTGCCCCGTGTACGCGATTTCCGCGGCGTTAATGATAAAGGATTTGATGGCCGCGGCAACTATACGCTTGGAGTCACAGAACAGATAATCTTTCCGGAAATTGATATTGACAAGTTAAGTCGCATCAACGGGTTGGATATTACCTTTGTTACTTCGGCACGGAATGACCGCGAGGCTTATGCCTTGTTGAAAGAATTTGGTATTCCCTTTAAAACAAAATAAGTATATGGCAAAAGAATCAATGAAAGCCAGGGAGCGGAAACGTGAAAAACTGGTTGAAAAATTTGCAGAAAAACGTAAAGCATTAAAAGATGCCGGCGACTATATCGCTCTTCAAAAATTACCTAAGAATGCTTCCCCGGTCCGGTTGCATAACCGCTGCCAGTTAACCGGTCGTCCGAAAGGATATATGCGCCTATTTGGTATTTCGCGTATCAATTTCAGAGAAATGGCAAACAAAGGATTAATCCCCGGCGTAAGAAAAGCCAGTTGGTAAAAATATCGTAGAGACGCATTGCAATGCGTCTTTCCCGCATGCAAAACGCATGTAAAATGCAAAACAATACGTCAATAAAACACAAACAAATTAAAACAAAAATAAATGGTTACGGATCCCATTGCAGATTTTTTAACTAGAATTCGAAATGCCGTTATGGCAAATCATCGGATTGTTGAAATTCCAAAATCGAAGATCAAGGAAGAAATTACCCGAATTCTCTTTGAAAAAGGATATATTTTGAATTTCAAGATGGAGAACGAACCGCGTCCGGGAACTATCAAGCTTGCGTTAAAGTATCATCCGATTACTAAAGTTTCAGCTATTAACAGCCTGACCAGAATTTCAAAACCGGGTTTAAGAAAGTATGTTGGAAATGAAAAGCTGCCTCGTGTGCTAAATGGTCTTGGTATTGCTATCCTGTCAACTTCACATGGTCTTATGACCGATAAGGAGGCGCGCACAAAACATATTGGCGGCGAGGTATTATGTCACATTAGTTAATGAATGTAGGAGAATAGAAACATGTCAAGAATAGGAAAACTACCAATTGCAATTCCCGATGGTGTGCAGATAACGGTTTCTGATGATAATCTCGTCACAGTAAAGAGTAAAATGGGACAATTGGAGCAGCAAATTGATCCAAAGATTTCTGTGAGAGTTGATGGAAGTACTGTGTTTGTTGAAAGGAAATCGGAAGCGCAGGATGATCGGGCAAAACATGGACTTTACCGCTCGCTTGTTAATAATATGGTTAAAGGTGTTTCCGAAGGTTTTAAAACGGTACAGGAGTTGGTAGGCGTTGGTTATAAAGCG
>JAPLDO010000088.1 GCA_026391715.1 Bacteroidota bacterium | reverse complement strand
AGGGCAAACACTTATATACACCCTTGGAAAAACCGAAGACGAACGCACAGTTCTGGTCAATCTACTTGGAAGAAAATGGGAATTCACCTTTACTACCCTCGTTACCTTTGGCGGCGCTTTTTTCGCTTCCTTTCCCCTTTTCTATTCTACCAGTTTCGGAGGCGCCTACTGGGTATGGATGCTCATCCTTATCGCATTTGTGGTTCAGGCCGTTTCGTATGAATACCGGTCGAAACCCAACAATTTCTTCGGGCGCCGCACGTATGAAGTGTTGCTTTTTATCAATGGATTGCTTGGAACGGTACTCATTGGCACAGCCGTTGCCACCTTCTTTAGCGGTTCTGCTTTTGTAGTTAATAAAATGAATCTGACCAACCTTACAGGTGACAAAATGCCCATCATCTCTGAGTGGACTGGCCTTGCATACGGTCTGGAAGCTGCCCTGAACCTTCAAAACCTTACCCTTGGATTGACAGTCTTTTTCCTGGCACGTGTGCTGGCCCTGCTCTATTTCATGAACCGTGTAAACAATGCCGCCATCATGGAAAGGGTAAAAAAACAGTTGCTCTATAATGCAATTCCATTTGTGGTTTTCTTCCTTACTTTTACGATCTGGTTGCTGTTGTCGTCTGGTTTTGCAGTAAATTCGGAGACCAAAATTGTATCTATGGAACCGTATAAATATCTGCACAACCTGATTCAGATGCCGGTGGTTGCTATTTTGTTTCTCCTCGGAGTTGTAATGGTTCTACTGGGGATTATCCGTCCGATCACTTGCTTTGTAAAATGCAGTACCAAAGGGATTTGGGCAGCAGGCATTGGCGCTATTCTAACGGTATTTTCCCTGTTTCTTCTTGCCGGTTTCAATAATACCGCCTATTACCCATCAACTTATGATTTACAAAGTTCACTCACCATCGAAAACAGTTCTTCAAGCCATTATACATTGGTAGCCATGAGCTATGTATCGCTCCTGGTTCCATTTGTACTGGCATATATCTTTTATGCCTGGCGCTCGATTGACAGCAAAAAGATCGATATTGAAGAGATGAAAAGTGAAACACACATTTATTAAAAATTGAAGCAATGATAACTCAAATTATATGGTTTTTCATCTGGCCAGTCCTGATTTTGGTTTCCTGGTTCGTAATTGTGGCGGTCTTTAAAAAGTTCGAGAAACTTCACGGTAGTTGATGCAGGCAAAGGGTTTAAAAAACAACTTAAATTCAAGAATGGCCCCCGATAATGATACGCATGATTTTGAGATTTAACACGAAAAATCTGACAACCTGCCAGGGAAAGAATTTGCGCCAAAATCTTGTTGATCCGGTCGGATAAGGGGGATATGTGATTTCTTTTGGTCCGGGAGAAATGTGTTTTTCTTGCATGACAGATTTTATTAGAACAGGATGTTGATCAAAGTTATAATTACATATTGTTACTATTCAGGAATCAAATACCAAAATGTTTTTGCTTTTGCTTTATAGATAAACAGGTAATGCAATAGCAATTTCACCCAATGTCCAGCCAATCCGGGTTCTCCAATGGTATAGTTTAGGTCTCGTCCCCAATCCGGATAACGTTTATAATCAGGTACGATTGGAAAAACTGTCATTGATGCAGCCATGCCATTGCGTAGCCCGTAACCTGAGGAGATGATGCAGGCAGCTCCCATTCTTGCCATGGAAGCTTTATGCGGTGAATCTTTTGAGTTGTTTCTGATCCGGTGGATGATGTTGAGAGCTACAATTTTTCCAATTACACCTGAGGGCATGCCAGTCCTTGGGGCTGTCGGGAAGATTGGTAACCCACTCTTACTACTTCTTGGTTGTGAAATCGGATGAGGCACAGCGAAAGCGATGCCTGCGGCAAAAATATTCGGGTAGGACGGACTTTCATAGGTTGAAGGCCAGTCATCGGCGCTCCATTCCTGAAATGGCAGCGCGGTGTAATCTGCATCCACCTTCATGAATCCGCTGGGGGCAAACAGTTTTGAAGTGATATCTTCCCCTTTGCGGTCAATGGCCTTCATCCCCGCGCCGGCAAAGGATGGAATCAGCATGGCGAAATCAAATTCCTGCACATGTCGCTCGCCATCAAGCGTTTCATAATGGGCTTTTCCCTCCTCTACTTTGATTATCCCTGCCTTGGTGATCCAACGGATACCATATTCGGCAAGGATAGATTCGGCAAAGACCCTGGTTGATGTGACATACCCGCCCTTTTTAATAAAAGCGCCCCCCATTCCGAAATCGCCCACTTCATTTTCATTGGTAATCCAGGTGATCTCTGCCTTATGATTCAATTTTCGCTTTGAGATCTCAAAGGCTACATTCAGTGCATATTCAAAAGCGGCGCCCTGACATGTGGCTGTCGGGTGTCCGGTTCCGATAAGGAAACGCTGCTTTTCTCCGTTTGCCATTTTATTCAGGGATTTTTGAAGATTCATCCATGCCTCTTCAGCATGCGCGTATGTGCATACGGAATTGGTAAAACCTTTTGGTCCCAACCCTTCTGTGGCTGCAAAGTTTAGCTTCGGGCCTGTAGCATTCACAAGGAAATCGTATTCCACTCTCCCTGACTGCCCTGCCTTATCTGCATCCGTATATTCAAGCTCCACGTATGGCATGTCGTTGCCTGTCTCACCTTCAGGATGAATGGCGGTTGCTTTTCCCTGGATAAACTCAATTCCTTTCTTGCGATAGACCGGTTCAAGCGGGAAAGATACCTGCTTGGCTGTCATCTGACCAATTCCCACCCAGATGTTAGACGGGATCCATTGATATTTATCATGCGGGCTTATTACGATCACATGGTGGTTCCTGCCGAGTTTATGCTTTAACAGTAAGGAAGTGGTATGGCCGGCAATGCCAGCCCCGAGAACGACTATTTTTTTCATCCGGATGAGATTAACTTATGTTTGGGTGAGATGTTCGGTTATCACTTCAAAAGTAGCGATGATTTTGTCAGTATAGTGTAAAAAGTCGCCAAAAAGTGTATAAATGTGGATATGAACCCAAAACAAACCGTATTTCCATTTTCCATCGCCATAAAATCTTATACAAGTAAAGTAAAATATCATAATAGTTATATACGTACATGTAAATACTTTTGTGCTCGAAGAATGCATTCTCATCTAACCCTTCTAAAACTATCTATTATGAAAGCAAGAAAAAATTTCGCCATCGGGATGTTCCTGCTGATGGGTGTATCATTTATTTTACTGTCCCTGAACGGATGCACAAAAAAAACAACTTCTGTACCAGCATCAGCAGACTCCCAGTACAAGGATGCTATCCTTAACTACACAATTGCCGATACTTCTCTGACAGGATGTCTGTCGTGTGTCGATTCCTTGCCATTTGAATCGCTAAATGCTTCTGAATCGGAAGCCCTTGTCATTATGCGCGAAGAAGAATTCCTTGCACATGATGTATACCTTACCCTCAGCCAGCTTTACACAAAGCCAATCTTCAGGAACATCACACTCAGTGAGCAGAGGCATACTGATGCGATCAAGTCGCTGATCAATAAATATTCATTGGTTGATCCTGCGGCGAACCATGTAACGGGTATTTTTACGAACCAGGATCTTCAGACTCTTTACAATTCACTGGTAACCCTTGGCTCTGGGTCCTTACTTAATGGGCTTGTAGTAGGCGCCACGATCGAAGATCTGGATATAAAAGATCTGAAGGATCATTTGCTGACAATTGACAACCAGGATATCGCATGCGTCTTCAACAATCTTATGCGTGGTTCACGAAACCATTTGCGTTCATTTTATGCCAATATTAAATTCACAGGTGGCGCCTATACACCACAATACCTGACACAGGAAGATTTTGACGCGATCGTGAATTCGAAACATGAAACCGGTACAGGAAATTGCCATTGTAACTAATTCGTATTGCTATGAATACTTTTGTGCTGGGGAGTAATAAACTCTCCGGCACATTTTTTTATAATCGAATGGTTATGATAGCGCTGATTCCACATTTCTTTACTCATATTGCTTTGAACTTATGAATGACAACTTTTAACATGCGCAGGGACGGTTGACCATGAAGTAACCTAAAAATCCCCCGAACGCAATACTGGCATAAGGATTACTCGTAATGGCACAGGTTCCGGAAGCACATCCGACAAAATGAGAATACATAAAGCCTCCTACACCGCCTATTACGGTAAAAAATACTGGCTTCCAAAAAGCCCAGGTTTTAAGTCTTTCCTTAATTGGCAAAGGCTCTGTGTTTGTCTTGCAGTTATCTGACATGATATTTCAATGTTTTCCTTTCTCGCGCTTGCAGCATTGTATTTTTACAGTTTAATTTCTTAACCTAAAACTTGAACCTTGCGCAAGTTTTCACTTTCTGGTACGTCTAATTTATAAATCCAGATGTTTAACCAAATAATAACCAAGAAAATGAAAGCGCTGAGAAGCATTACTGTATTATTCGCTATTATGTCATTTATGACATATCAGGGACTTGCCCAAAACGGATCGACCAATACGACCCAGACGAACTCCAAGGTCACACAAACTTCAACTAACGCTGCTCCTGGAAATTTTGTTGACAACAATAAAGACGGAGTTTGCGACAATTACCAGTCAAGAATTAAAAATGGACATGGCGCAAATTTCGTAGATAAAAACGGGGATGGCATTTGTGATAACCGTCCGAATTCATGCCAGGGAAGAGGGAATCCCAATGGATGCAGGATGGGCAATAAGCATTGCCAAGGTCATGGACAAGGAAATTGCCGCAGAGGTGGAAACGGTTATCAAAACAGGTAAGAATCAAAAATTCGAAGATCATCTCAACACATGTAAAGCATGTAGAGAACTTGTATTCAATTTTCAATCAGTTTCATCTTCAGGCGATGCAAAAAGAGCCGATGAACCAAATCCATTCATTCAGACCCGAACGATCCAGAAAATTGAATCCGAATTTGAACGGGGAAACATGCCCCATTTTGCTTTCTCCAAAAGAATTCTTCAGCCATTAATGCTGTCAACCATTATTTTAACTGCCGTGGTTATCGGTTTAGCTTTAGGGAAGCAGGTTGATTCAGAATTTTCCTCGAATCTGTCCCGTCAGAATGGCATACAGGTCATGAAATCAGATCTGTATATCACCGACTTCACACATGAGGATAATGCCTTGAGAAAGGTTGTCATCACTATACTTTGAACTGTATGGTTTACAGGGACAGGGGAAGGGAATGGGCAGAGGCAAGGGGATGATGCATCAATACAGGGGAAGGCAAGGGCAACAGGGTCATGGGAGTCAACGGGGAAAATAATTGATTAGGTGAATTCAATAACATTCACCCTGAACTTTAGTAGTTTCATCAAAGTTTTAACACAACTTTTAAATAAACACATGAAATCAACAATTGTATTTTTAGCCCTTTTGCTATACGTGGCATCGGTAGTTAGCCAGACAAGCGCTGTCAGGTATGACGTTCTTATCCGAAAAGCAGACTCTTTGTACCAGGTAAAAGAGTTTGAGAAATCTGCTTTTGCATTTTCTGATGCATTTAAAGTGCCTGATTCCAGGATAATAAGAAACCACCGTTACAATGCGGCTTGTTCATGGGCTTTGGCAAACCACCCCGACAGCGCATTTTATTATTTAAATTATGTTGCCACTAAAATGAATTATACAGACTATGGGCATATAAAGGGAGATCCTGATTTCAAGTCGCTTTATGGTGATAAAAGATGGCAATCCATTATTGATTTGGTTAAAGCAAATAAAGACTTTGCCTATTCCAACATAGACTTCATAACTGTTAATGGTTTCAAGGTTGAAGCATTAACTGCTGGGATGCAAAATATTAAAGCAAATAAGCCTGCAGTTGTTTTCGAAAATGGAATGGCCAGTAGTTTTGGAAGCTGGGATATCGTAGTGGAAGAAATTTCCAAAACAAATGCAGTGTTCCGATACAATCGTCCAAGAATTGGAGAATCGGAAAATGACAGCCTTCCTCCAACGACAGCCCATATTGTTAACAATCTGAGAAAAATGCTTTTACAAAAAGGATTGAAGCCACCTTACTTATTGGTTTCTCATTCATTTGGTGGAGCTTATATAAGAAGTTTTGCTTCCATGTACCCGGAAGAAATTGCAGGTCTTGTTTTTGTTGACCCCATTGACTTTACTCAAAAAAAGGGGGACGGCGATTTGCCTTATCTTGAGATCGGATTGACCCAACATCAGATTGATTCAATTTTTGGCAAACCATATAATAATTTCATAGAGAAACTTTATGAAGAAATGCCTGGTTTCTACGTTGAGGAAGTCAAAATTTCAAGGTCTTTATACAAAAGCGAGTTTAAAGAATGTGACCGTAATCCGTTGCCCGATGTGCCTGTGCATTTTATTCAAGCTGGGGGTTATCTTTCAAACTCAAATGAAACACCTACTATTTATGACAGGGAGAAAATGTGGAGAATTGAAAATAATCTCAAAATGAAACGCTGGATAGCGCGTATTAACCCGTTGAAATATGGGAAGTACTTCTATAGTTCGCAATCCGGCCATTACATTCAACAAGATGACCCCAATCTGGTAATTTCAAGTATTAAACTGGCTTTGCAGGATTATGATAAAATCAAAAAAGAATAAGCAAACGGACACAAAGCCTATAATAAATTGCAGGTGAAGTACAGTTAATGATCCCTTTATTGCCGTAAAAATATTTTGGGTACTTTTTGGGGTACTCTAAAAAACAAAACCCGCGATTGACGCGGGTTTCGTTGATGTATTTGTACCCCGGGCGGGACTTGAACCCGCACGACCGTGAAGTCACAGGATTTTAAGTCCTGCGTGTCTACCAGTTCCACCACCAGGGCAAATTGTTAAATACAGAGGCGCACCGCAGTGCGCCTCTACAATTAACAAAATTGGTTTTGAGCGAAAGACGGGATTCGGACCCGCGACCCCGACCTTGGCAAGGTCGTGCTCTACCAGCTGAGCTACTTTCGCATAGTATTTTTGAGGCTGCAAATGTATTAAAAAATTCATTCCTCCTAATTTTTTTTAAGCAATTTTTTGATTTCGTTCAATTTCAACAACGCCTCAACCGGAGTTAATGTGTTTATTTCCGTGTTCAGAATATCCTCCTTTATCTCTAAAAGCAGAGGATCGTCCAACTGAATGAAACTTAATTGATATCCTTCTGAAGTTTGACCAACGCCGGGAATCTTACGTTTTCCTTTGGCATTACGGTTTAAACCAGGGGCATTAGGCGACAAGTTGCCGGGTTGATTTTCCGGATATCCTTTACCGAGTCCTTCTGCGTTATGGCTGTCTTCAAGTTGAATAAGCATTTCCTCAGCCCTGTCAATTACTGTAACCGGCATTCCTGCCATCCTTGCAACATGGATCCCGAAGCTGTGTTCACTTCCACCGGGAAGTAGTTTTCTTAGAAAGATTATCTTATTCTGAATCTCCTTTACCGCCACGTGGAAATTTCTGATACGCGGCATCAGCCCCGCCATTTCATTCAGTTCATGGTAATGAGTTGCAAAAAGCACTTTGGGCTTGAAAAGAGGATGTTGATGTAAAAACTCAGCAATTGCCCATGCAATGCTGATCCCGTCATACGTACTGGTTCCTCGTCCGATCTCATCGAGCAGAATCAGGCTTCGGTTCGAAATGTTGTTCAGAATACTTGCCGTTTCGTTCATCTCAACCATAAAGGTTGATTCTCCTGAAGAGATATTATCGGAAGCGCCAACCCGCGTGAATACCTTATCCGTAATCCCAAGCGTAGCTTTTGCGGCCGGCACAAAACTTCCCATTTGCGCCATCAGCACAATCAGCGCTGTTTGCCTGAGCAAGGCTGATTTTCCTGACATATTGGGACCTGTGAGTATGATAATCTGCTGCGTGCGGTCATCCAGTGTAACATCATTGGCAATGTACTCCTCGCCTGGTTTCATCTGTTGTTCAATAACCGGGTGACGACCGCCCTGAATATCGAGAATCAGCGAATCATTTAATTCCGGCCTTACATATTTGTACTTTACAGCGCTCACAGCAAATGACGCCAAAACATCGAGCCTTGCAATCAGTGAGGAATTCAGTTGAATAGGTTGAATATAATCAGAGAGGAAAAGAATAAGATCATTATATAGTTTCAACTCAATTTCAAGCATTTTTTCCTCAGCATGAAGGATTTTATCCTCATATTCTTTGAGTTCAGCAGTGATATATCGTTCGGCATTCACCAGGGTTTGCTTGCGTTGCCAATCCTGCGGCACCTTTTCTTTATGTATGTGCGTTACTTCAAGATAATACCCGAAAACATTTGTATAACCGATTTTCAGAGAAGATATGCCGGTACGCTCTATCTCGCGCTGCTGGATTTTAACGAGGTAATCCTTGCCTGCAAAAGCCATTGATCGGAGTTCATCAAGCTCCGAATCAACCCCTTCACAAATAATGTTGCCCTTACTTGCCAATGCCGGCGACTCAGGATTAATCTCCCGGTCAATGCGTTCACGCACAAGATTGCACGGACTCAACTGATCCCCTATTTTGTTTAAGCCCTCATTGGCAGATAAGTCGCAAATATTTTTTACCGATTCAATAGCGTCCAGCGCCCGCTTCAGGTAAATCATCTCCCTGGGATTAACGCGAGCCACGGCAACCTTTGAAATCAGTCGCTCAAGATCCCCGATTTGCTGAAACTGGTGACGAAATTGTTCAACAATATCTGTATGCTCAACGAAATATGAAACAGCGTCTAACCTTTCTTCGATTGGTTGACGATTTTTCAATGGTAGAACTATCCATCTTCTGAGTTGACGCGAACCCATGGGCGACACAGTTTGGTCCAATACGTCGAGTAAGGTTCTGGCATTTTCGTTAACCGAATTAAGCAATTCAAGATTGCGGATAGTAAACCGGTCAAGCCACATAAAATGATCTTCTTCTATTCTGTTGAGTTTGCAAATATGCCGGACACTGTCGTGCTGTGTCTCTGCAAGGTAATATAAAGCCGCGCCGGCGGCAATAATTCCAGTATCAAGATTCTCAACTCCGAAACCTTTGAGAGAAGTAGTTCCGAAATGCTTTAAAAGCAGGTCGTATGCAAACTCTAATGTAAAAACCCAGTCGTCAAAAGTTGAAATATAAAACTTGTTACCAAACAATTCGGTAAATTCTTTCCGTCTGTTTTTTTGAATCACAACCTCGCTCGGTTTGAAACTTTGGATTAGTTTATCAATGTATTCAGTATTTCCCTGAGTAAGATAAAATTCGCCTGTTGAAATATCAAGAAATGAAATCCCGGTGATTTTCCCGTCGAGGTGAATTCCGGCAAGAAAGTTGTTCTCCTTTTGTTCCAGAATTTTATCATGGTACGATACGCCCGGCGTCACTAATTCTGTAACTCCTCTTTTAACGATGGTTTTAGTCAGCTTCGGATCTTCCAGTTGATCGCAGATTGCCACCCTTAATCCTGCTTTTACCAGTTTGGGTAAGTATAAATCGAGCGAGTGATACGGAAATCCAGCCAATTCAATGTATGCTGCCACTCCGTTGGCGCGTTTTGTTAATACTATGCCCAGAATGCCGGAGGTTCTTATTGCATCTTCACCGAAAGTTTCATAAAAATCACCTACGCGAAAAAGAAGCAACGCATCAGGATATTTCGCCTTAATAGCATTGTATTGCTTCATCAGCGGAGTTTCAGCATATTCATTTTGTTTCAGCATCAGAAAATATATTTTAACCTGAACAGGATTTACGTTTAACTATAAAAACAAATCTTTGTCAAAGGTAGGGAGGTCTGTGAATGGCTGATATGTTTTGTTAATAAATTTCAATAAATCTATATTTGCAGTAAACTATGCCGGACAAAATATTCCCTGAAATTCTGAAATATGGAAAAACTAACCATGCAGGAGTTAAATCGTATGACGGTGGAGGAATTCAAATCTGCCGATAAAATACCAATTGTGATTGTGCTTGATAACATCCGAAGTCAAAATAATATCGGTAGTATTTTCAGAACTGCCGACTCTTTTCGCCTTCAATCCATATTCCTGTGTGGCATCACAGCGACGCCTCCTCACCGTGAAATCCATAAAACTGCGCTGGGAGCAACTGAAACTGTGGACTGGCAATATTATTCCGATACGATTGACGCGCTTTACCATTTAAAATCGCAAGGATTCATTATTGCAGCAGTAGAACAGACCCATAAGAGCATTCTTCTTCCGGATTTCTCGCCTTCCGCAGAAGTAAAACTTGCGCTTATATTTGGAAATGAAGTGAATGGCGTTGATGAAAAGGTTTTTAACTTATGTGAAACCATTTTGGAAATCCCACAGTTTGGGACTAAACATTCACTCAATGTTTCAGTAGCTGTTGGGATTGTGATATGGGACATAATTTCAAGGAGGAATTTTTCAGGAAGGCTGTAACCTTTCTAAGTGACTTCCGTAGAATAAAAAAAGAAATATTTTTTGTTAAAATAACGTCATTTTTTTTAATTTTACCGACTGAAACAACCATTTATATTACAATAATCTGGTTATCAATTAATTAAGCATATTCATCCAAAACTCAGAATAACACACATATTTCGTTGGAATCACTCAATATATATTAAATTTGCTAATTCTGTAACTCAAATTATTTATAATCAAAACTTCTCAGTATGAAAAACCTTCGTCTAATTTTATCCAGGGTAATTATCGTCTTTATGATGATGATTTTACCAATGGTTATTTTTGCGCAAACCAAAGAGGCTTCCAAGAAAGAAGCTGTTAAGACCGAGACTGCCAAAACTTCAAAATGTGAAAAGGCTCCCTCTCACAGTTTTTGGTCAGTTACCGGGTATGGTTCATTGAATCAATTCAATGGAGATCTTTCAAAGAACATCATTTTTAACGACAAATGGATGTTTGGCGCAGGCGGCATGATAAGCAAACAGTTTACAAGAGTAATTGGCGTTGGATTCAGAGGGGCATGGGTTCCGTTGTCAGGAGCCGTAAAAGATAAATATGTTCCTGAAGCTAGCACTCCTCCTGGCGGGAAAATCACCCAGAGCTTCAAATCATGGGTAATTGAAACCGACCTTCATGCAACAATCAACTGGGTAAACTGGATCATGGGTTATAAGCCAGAGCGGTTTTTTTCATCTTTCATCATTGCCGGTATCGGGCTTGACCATACACAAGGCGCCAAATTTGACGACAAGGGTAACGAAATAGGATATATTGGCTATCCTTCTCATAAAGGAAGCGCAAATATGGGTTATGGAAACAATAGTGGGATTGGAAGCTGGAATCTGGAATTTGTAGCATCGGCTGGAATCGGATTCGACTTTAATCTTAGCAAACATTGGTCAATTACTCCTGAAATCCTTTGGAGATGGCGCGATGGCGATGTTCTTGATATGACCCCGGGCGGAGCAAAACAGATAATTAATGACATGTACAGCGGCTTAAACATCGGAATTACTTACAAATTTGCTTACAGCGGTTGTAACCTGAAAGAAATGGCAAAGAACTACAATCTGGTCAAATATACAACCACGCCAACAGTTCTTACCGAAAAGGGTGATTCTATTGTGGTCACAGTTACTGGAACAGTTCCTCCAAACTATTTCTGCCCCTCCGCAGTAATGTATTTTCATCCTGTGCTTACTTATGATGGCGGACAATATGAATTGCCGCGTGCAATACAGATTTATGGTGAAAAATTGACCGGCGACGGCAAAATGATAAAATACAAAGAGGGTGGTCCTTTTACTTATACATGCACTTTCCCATATAAACCGGAGATGAACACATCCCAGCTTTCAGTTTCTCCTATAATTTATGAAGCAAAAGAAAAAGTCTTACTTAAGAAGGACGAAATAAAGGTGAAAGCCAAATTCATTGAATTACCCTCCACCTCGCTTGCCCCTGGCGTAATTTATACTGCGAAACGTTTCCAGAATGATGAATTGACACTGATTGCCGATCATGGATACCAAAAAGAAGTATTGCAGTCAAAATCAGGCGCCATTTATTATAAGGTTAACAAATTTGATCTTGATATGAAGTATGGTCTTAATAAAACTGACGCCAGCAAAGCCGGACTCAACGACCTCGATGCATTCATAAAACAAGGATGGAAAATAAAAGATATTGCAATGAATGGTTATGCTTCACCAGAAGGAGAAGAAACATTCAATGCTAACCTTTCTGAAAATCGTTCAAAAACCGGTAATAAATGGATGATTGATCAATTTCAGGGCTGGACAAAAGAAGCCAATAAAGACAACAAAGACAAGAAAGCCGTTAAAGCTGCTATTGAAGCCGCCGGTAAAGACGTCAATATGACTTTGCAACATCACGGTCCTGATTGGAACGGATTCCTCAAATCAGTTCAGAACAGTAACCTTAAAGATAAAGACAAAGTTTTGAATGTTATTAACTCCAACGTTGACGCCGCGAAAAAGGAACAGGAAATCCGTAATATGATTTTAATCTATCCGGAAATTGAAAAAGACCTTCTTCCCCCATTACGTCGTAGTGAAATCACAGCCACACTTTATGAACCACGTTTCACCGATGAAGAAATTCTTCGGTTTGGAACTTCAAACCCTGAAAAACTCAAAGTTGAGGAACTGCTTTACGCCGCTACTCTTACAAAAGATAACAATGTAAAGGTTACCATTCTTGAGAATGCTGTAAAGCAATTCCCATCAAACTGGAAAGTTGCCAACAACGCAGCAGTTGCCCAAATTGAAAAAGGTAACATTACCCGCGCCGCCGAACTGTTAAAACAAGCCGAAACAAACGCTGCAAATAACGGTATGATTACTAATAACCTTGGCGTTGTTGCTGCAAAACAGAATAATCTTAAACAAGCTGATATTTACTTCAAAAAAGCTGCTCAGTTAGGCGAAAATACAAACTACAACCAGGGCGTTCTGATGATCCCCAAAGGCGACTATACCAAAGCGTTGACTTTACTGTCGAATGCTAAATGTAATTACAACCTTGGACTTACCCAATTATTGTCGGGCAACAATGCCGCTGCCGAAACCACTCTGAAGTGCGCGCCTCAGACTCCGGAAACGTTCTATCTGCTTGCTGTGACTTCTGCCCGCTCCAACAACAGCGCTGCTCTTTATCAAAACCTGATGAAAGCTTGCCAGAAACCAGAATTGAAAGCCGAGGCAAAAGGCGATCGCGAATTCCTGAACTTTGCAAGTACTCCCGAATTCCAGAATATTGTCAAATAACAATAAGTTGAAAAGTTAAAAAGCCGCCCTGACAAATCAGGGCGGCTTTTTTTTACCACTTTATTCTCAAAACAGGTAAAACCGCAAACGAAAAAGAATCATTGTTAAAAAGCCTTGAAAGCAAAGATTTGGAACTTGGAACTTGAAACTTGAAACTTATAATCCGGTCTCCATGTTTTTCCTTACAGTATGAACACCAAATGGATAATCACGCAGAATAAGCGATGTAATCCACCGGTAATCTTCATCACTACTCACAAAATCAATTCCATTGGTATCTATTAATAAAACACGCAGATCATTTTGCTGACGTAAAAAATCAAGATAACCCATCTGAATTTTTTCAAGGTACTCAAACTGAATTTGCTGTTCATAAGGACGCCCCCTCTTCTGAATGTTTTTTTTCAGATTTTCAAGGTTGAGGTATAGATAAATAATCAGGTCCGGTTTTGGAACAACAGAGCTGACGATTGAAAATAATTTGCTATAAAGTCCGAATTCAAGCGTTTCGAGATTTTTACTGGCAAAAATCAGCGATTTAAAAATAAAATAATCTGCAACTGTAAAACTTTTAAAAATGTCGGCGGCGTTAAATTGTGTTTTCAACTGTTGGTAGCGGTCGGCAAGAAATGATAGTTCAAGCGGAAATGCATACCTCGCCGGGTCTTCATAAAATTTCGGGAGAAATGAATTTTCCTCAAATTGCTCTAAAACAAGCCGGGCATTATTTTCATCAGCTATTTTCGTAGCCAATGATGTTTTTCCTGCGCCTATGTTACCCTCAATGACAATATAGTTATACACCTGACGATGGCATTAGTCTGATAATACTACCTGTGAACGATCCTTACACTCATTTAAAAGTACAAAAATAGTCTTTTTAAGCAGGGGATGTATATAGCCTGAGGCAACCTCATTTAATGGAATAAGAGTAAACATTCGTTCATGCAACCGTGGATGAGGCGCCATCAACCGTTCGGTGAAGATCAAACGATTTCCAAATAATAAAATATCAAGATCAATAATTCGCGCTTCATAACGCTGATCTTGCTCATGTATTTCACAACCGGATATTTCGCAGGAATTCCTTGCTGGTGAACGCAAACGTCCCATCTTATTCTCAATTAATAAAAGTTTGTCAAGAAGTTGTTCCGGCGTTATATTTGTGTTTACACCGATTACCTGATTGAGGAAAAAAACAGGATCATCAAACCCCCAGGGTTGGGATTCATAAATTGCCGAGGAAACAAAAATATTACTTACTACCTCTGCTATCAGATTTCGCGCATTCAATAAATTATTCTTTCTGTCGCCGCGGTTACTCCCCAGTAAAATATAAACTTCTTCCATGAAAGCAAGCGTTTGGAATATGAGACTTGGAATATGAGACTTGGAATTTGGGATCAACTGTCACAAAATAACCGTTTTCAGTATAGTTGGTTCCAACAAATTTTTAAAAATATTCCTTCACCTCCAGTTCTCCACGCACTACCATCAACCCGTTTATTGCAAGCGCTTTCATTTCATCTTCGCCGGGAAAAACGTGAACTGGCGCCAGTTTATAAACTCTTTCCTGAATCCAGTTTACAAAACCTTTGTCGTAGGCGATACCGCCGGTAATAAGGATAGCGTCAACTTCGCATTTCAGCACTGTAAACATTTCGCCCACATATTTGGCTATCTGGTAAGCCATAGCATGGTAAATCAGTTCGGCATTTTTATCGCCTGCATCAACAATTTTTTCAAAATCGTAAGCATTATTTGTTCCAAGATATGCCACCAAACCGCCTTCGCCTTTTACCATTTTCTGAACCTCTTTCAGGGAATATTTACCACTGAAGCAAAGACGCACCAGATCGCCTACGGGCAAAGTTCCTGTGCGTTCGGGGCTGAACGGACCTTCGCCGTCAAGACCCTGGTTTACGTCAATCACCCGTCCTTTCTGATGAGCTCCAATAGTAATTCCGCCGCCGAGATGAACAACAATCAGGTTAAGGTCTTCGTATTTGCGGTGAGTTGATTTGGCATATTCACGGGCAACGGCTTTCTGATTCAGAGCATGAAAAATTGAAATCCGCTGCAAAAGCGGGTGCCCTGAAATTCTGGCGATATCGTCAAATTCATCAACAACGATGGGGTCAACGATATAGGCGCTGGCATTAGGCATGGATTTCACGAGATCGTGCGCAATCAAACCTCCCAGATTACTGGCATGTTCACCGAGCGGACTGTTTTTCAGATCGGCAATCATCGCTTCGTTCACTTTATAAATGCCGGAAGGAATAGGTTTCAGTAAACCTCCCCTGCCAACAACAGCCTGTAGGTCATTTATTTGCATATCAGCATCTTTCAACTGCTGAAGGATGATATTTTTACGGAACTCAAACTGATCGGTGATTTTTGCGAAAGGCGCCAGTTCTTCGGTCGTATGTTTGATATTCTTTAAAAATATCGGCTCAATATTGTGGTAAACGGCAATCTTGGTGGATGTTGATCCAGGATTTATTGCCAGAACTCTAACGTCTTTCATTCGTAAAAATTCTTATTTTGGAGTATTGTTTAATTTTCGTTGTTTGCTGTGATGAATTCCATAGCTAAAATAAATCACGAATCCGATAGCCATCCACACAATAAGCCTTAACCAGGTATCAATTGGCAAAGCTGCCATTTGTATCAGGCAGATAAGAGCGCCCAAAGCTGGTATCCAGGGTACAAACGGCGTTCGGAAAGGCCGTTCCAGGTCGGGTCTGGTTTTTCGAAGGACGATGATGCTGACACAAACAATAGCAAAGGCAAGTAAGGTTCCTATAGAGACCAGTTCGCCCAGAATGCTGATCGGAAGAACGCCTGCAAGCACAATTGCAACCAGTCCGGTTAATATTGTACTAAAGTAAGGCGTTTTAAATTTTGGGTGGACTTTTGAAAAAACCGGCGGCAAGAGACCGTCTTTTGACATGGTATAAAAAATCCTTGGCTGCCCAAGGAGCATAACCAGTATCACTGAACTCAAACCTGCAATAGCGGCAATTTTCACAATCGGCCTGAGCCAGAACATCCCTTCGCCCATTGCATTTACACCCACAGCCACCGGATCTGACACATTAAGTGTGGTATAACTTACGATACCTGTCAGCACAATTGCCACGAGAATATAGAGTACGGTTGAAACGCTAAGCGATCCCAGAATCCCGATAGGCATATCGCGTTGGGGATTCTTCGCCTCTTGTGCAGCCGTTGACACGGCGTCGAACCCGATGTAGGCGAAAAAAATCACACCGGCTCCTCGTAGAATACCACTCCATCCAAACTGTCCCCAGACTCCCGTGTTTTTCGGAATAAACGGATGCCAGTTACCCGCTTTGACGAATGCAATCCCTATGGCAATAAACAAAATAATGACCGCAACTTTAACGATGACCATGATGTTGTTGAAATTAGCGGATTCCCTTATCCCGACAACCAATAGTACCGTAAGCGCGGCAATGATGAACATCGCCGGAAGGTTGATGATCGCTGTAACATGTGGCAGGGCGTCCACATTGACCCCCTGAGATATCAGACTTGATGAAAGGTTTTCTGTCAGTTGCTGCCATCCCAGCTTTGGAACTTCAACCAGAACACAACCGGTTGCCGCAGTAAGGGCTGTTGGGATAAATATGCCAAAATCCCTAAGGAAGCTTACCACATAACCCGACCATCCCACTGAAACCGTTGAAGCGGCAAACAGGTATTCAAGGATGAGATCCCAGCCGATAATCCAGGCAAGAAATTCACCGAGCGTTGCATAAGAATATGTGTAAGCGCTACCGGAAATCGGAATCATCGAGGCAAACTCCGCGTAACATAAACCGGCAAAAGCACAGGCAATCCCGGAAATGACAAATGAGATCACAATAGCCGGACCGGCATATTGTGCCGCGGCCTGCCCGGTAAGAACAAAAATACCTGCTCCGATAATTGCCCCGATTCCGAGCGTTGTCAGATTAAGCCCGGTGAGGGTTTTCTTTAATCCTGCTTTGTTGTCCTTTGCTTCCTGGAGTAAATCAGTGAGGGATTTTGTAAGAAACAGGTTGTTTGCCATGAAGTTACTTTTAGGGTATGAGCGTTAAATTGCCGCAGCCATCACTATGCTGGCTTGCTTTGACTCTTCGGTATCTGATCGGGAGGTAAGCACAATTGGCGCTGCGGCGCCAAGTACCACTGCCGCCAGTTTTGCATTGGCTGAAAAGCCCCAGGCTTTGTAAAGAACATTTCCCGCCTCAATATCGGGAGCAATGAGTAAATCGGCGTCGCCGGCTACTTCGCTTACAATGCCTTTATGCTTTGCGCTGGCAGCGCTAACCGCGTTGTCGTACGCCAAAGGTCCGTCAATGATGCAATTTTTAATCTGCCCTCGCTGGCTCATTTTCGACAGCAAAGCGCCATCAAGGGTTGCCTGCATGGCTTCATTGACCATTTCAACGGCAGCGAGAACGGCAACTTTTGGTTTGGTATATCCCAGCTTGTTCATAAATTCCACAGCGTTTACAGTCAGGGCGACTTTTGTTTTGAAATCGGGCGCGAGAATCATTGCCGCATCGGTTAGCCCAAGTAGTTTGTGATAGGTGGGCAGTTCAAATAATGCAAAGTGTGAAAGAACCTCCCCTTTCCGCAGCCCGTTTTCCTTGTCAAGAACCCCGCGCAAAAAAGTAGCAGTCGGAACATTGCCTTTCATCAATATATCGGCTTCATGGTTGCGAACCATTTTCACTGCTATTTTCACCGAATTTGCATCAATCTCTTCATGAATGATTTTCATCCCTGAAACGTCAAGATTCAGTTTTTTGGCTATCTCGCGAATCTTTTTTTCATTCCCGACCAGCACAGCCTCTACCATTCCCATTTTATCTACAGCACAAATTGCTTCAAGACAATGTTCATCGTGAGCCACGGCTACAGCCAGTCTCTTTTTTCCTGATTTTTTTGCAAGATCATTAAGATCAGATAGTTTTGTCAGACAAGTGGTTGCCCCACTTTCAGTTGTTGTAGTCATAAAATTGAATTAAAAGTTAAAAAATTAAAATTTGGAAAAATTATCTATTTACCAGTTCATCCGTCAAACAACTCACCAACTTACCAACTTACCAGCTTACCCACTTTCCGGCTTCCATCACCGGCAAACCTACGTGATTTTTAGCAAACAGACAAGCAGTTACGAAAAAAATGTTTGAAAAAATATCCTACCTTTGCTGCAATCATTTAATATTAGCGCCATGGAGTTACCATTTGCCGAGTCGTATAAAATCAAGATGGTGGAACCGATCCGTAAGAGCAGCCGTCAGGAGCGTGAAACATGGATAAGGGAAGCCGGTTACAATTTATTCAGGTTAAAAAGCACACAGGTTTTTATTGATCTCCTTACCGATTCAGGAACTGGCGCCATGAGTGATAAACAATGGTCGGAAATGATGATTGGCGACGAGAGTTATGCCGGCGCCACATCATACTTCAAGATGAAAAATGCCATTCTTGACATTCTTGGGTTTGAGTATTTTCTTCCTACCCATCAGGGAAGGGCTGCCGAGAATGTGCTGTTTTCTGTTCTGATAAAAGAGGGCGACATCATCCCAGGTAATTCACATTTTGACACTACCAAAGGGCATATTGAATTTCGCAGGGCGCAAGCCATTGATTGTACGATTGACGAGGCATTTGATACAACACTCGACCATCCGTTCAAAGGGAATATTGATCTTGGAAAACTTGAAGCCGTCTTAAATGAACATTCAGATGAAATTCCATTTATCATTGTAACTGTCACCTGCAATTCCTCTGGCGGGCAACCGGTTTCGCTTGAAAATTTAAAAATGGTCAGGCAAATTGCCGACAAATATGGGAAACTGGTGTTATTTGATTCTGCCCGGTTTGCCGAGAACGCCTATTTCATCAAAATGCGTGAAAAAGGTTGCGAGGATAAATCAATCCGCACGATTGTGAGGGAAATGTTCGAAAATGCCGATATGATGACTATGAGCGCGAAGAAGGATGCGATTGTCAACATGGGTGGTTTCATTGCCATGAGGAGTAAGGAATTGCACACTAAGGCAAGCGTTTTCAATATTATGTTTGAAGGATACATCACTTATGGCGGTATGTCGGGCAGAGATATGAACGCACTTGCCCAGGGACTTTATGAAGGCTCTGAATTCGAGTATCTTGAAACCCGTATCCGGCAAGTTGAATATCTTGGGAAAAAGCTGATGGATTTTGGAATCCCGGTGCAGCAACCCATTGGTGGACACGCTGTTTTTTTAGACGCCAAGAGGTTTCTTCCTCATTTACCAAAAGAAGAATTTCAGGCGCAAACCCTGGCTGTTGAGTTGTATCTTGAAGCTGGCGTGAGAGGCGTTGAAATAGGAGCTCTCCTTGCCGACCGCGACCCGATTACCCGTAAAAACCGCTACCCGGCGCTTGAACTCATGCGGCTTGCCATACCGAGAAGGGTTTATACAAATAATCACATGGATGTAGTCGCAGTAGCCCTTAAAAATATCTATGACCGGCGTGACGCTATCCGCCGCGGATTTAAAATTATCTATGAAGCGCCGATTATGCGGCATTTTACCGTTGCACTCGACCTGGTCTGATTAACAAAACCAATATGAATAAAGAAGCGCGATACCGGCGCCTTTACGATCAGTTGGAAACTCTGACACAAAAAACCAATGATCCTGATGCCCGCATGGCTACCATCGTTGCCGTGATCCATCATAAAATGGACTGTTTTTTCTGGACAGGGTTTTATTTGCTTAACAATGGCGACCTGATTGTAAAAACATACCAGGGAGCGCTTGCCTGCCAGATTTTAAAGAGACATACCGGCGTTTGCTGGGCGGGTATTGACCAGGCGAAAACTATCATTGTGCCAGATGTAGATCAGTTTCCGGGTCATATCGCCTGTGATTCAAGGTCACAATCCGAAATCGTTATCCCTGTCAGGGATCAGACCGGCAAAATCGTCGGGGTTCTTGACGTTGACAGTGAATCCCTCAATTCATTTGACGAAACTGACGCTCAATGGCTGGAAAGGATTGTAAAACTGATCTTTTCGTGAAATGAAAGAAGAATTTTGGCTAAAGCAGATTGCTTATAATCTTTGTTAACCTCCAGCTAAAGCTGGAGGCAATTGAAGCTGTTTGCTTCAACCAATAAAAATATTTACTTTTCTGAGTAGTTTCACTATTGAGCCTACTCCTGAATTGCCACTACCTTAAGGTAGTGGTAATTGATAAACAGATAGTTACTGGGCTTTAGCCCAATTTGTTTCTTTTTCGGAGTAGGCTCACTATTGTAATTTCATATTCATATTTATGACGCGTATCAGAGTTACCAAAGAATTCCGGTTTGAAGCGGCGCATGCATTGAAGGGTTATGATGGTCCCTGCCGGAATGTTCATGGACATTCTTATGAATTGTCAGTTACCATTTCCGGAACGCCCGGTAAGGATCCTAATTCTTCCAAACTTGGGATGGTTATGGATTTTGGAGACCTGAAGCGAATGATTAAAAAGGAGATTATCGAACCATTCGATCATGCTCTGATTTTAAATTCCGCAATGGGCGGCGAAGATTTATTGCAATCAGGCGAGCCGTTTTCCAACGTTCTTTTGGTCCCCTATCAACCTACCAGTGAAAATATTTTAATTGATTTTGCAGAACGGATCAGAAAACTACTTCCGCCTGCAATTACTTTATTCAGCTTGCGTTTGCGTGAAACCGCCACCTCTTACGCTGAATGGTTTGCGCAAGATAATTAAAGCTGTCAAAGTCACCGTCTCCGTTTTTGCCGATTATGTATTCGATCAAGATTATTCCCTGATCAGTATCTCCGAACTGAAAACTTTTAATAATGCATCCGACGCCTGCCGGGTTTACCTTCCGCCAAAGAGGTTTTGGAAAACGTTTTACCATTTTCCACTGGAGTTTATATTGTGCGATTTATGGGTAAAAGGATGGTGGAAGCCGGGCAAATTTTGATGCCGGGCAATTTAATCGGGACCTAAATTTCTTGATATATGCAAAAAAATAATCGTATCGGATTGATTTTGCATTTATTGTTTGGAGTCTGCTACTGCTAAACTTTGATTTTGGATTTTTCGCAAACAATGTCCCGTCCGAGGAAAAAAGCAATTATGATTAACCAGCTTTCTGCCATATATTTACACAGTTAACCAACAACATACACCATGAAAAAAATTAAAGTACAACTGATCAAAATGTCAGTAGTCCGCATTGCCATTGCGCTGCTTTTTGCGATTTCATTTCAGGGGTGCAAATACTATTATAAAGTCCAAACCGTAACCAAGGTTACTACTCACGAGGTGAAAAAGTTCGACTCCCTGAACAAGTACATTATTTTACACCAAAGAGATAAAGCGTGGCATTTTTCCAAACCCGTTATCTCGAACAACACGCTTTATGGCGAACTTTCTGTTTTACCCTACAATCGCTATAAATTTCTGACTACAAAACCAACGGGCGGCAACAGGTACATTAAAGACAAGAAACCAAATGAATTATTCGTGCTTGAAGAAGTTCACCTTTATCTATCGGATTCAGTTGTTCCAGAAAAATACGACAGCGGAAAGATACAGATTGCTTTTTCTGCAATTCAAAATGCAGAAGTATATGTAAAAGCCAAAGGACAAACAACCGCTTCATGGCTTATACCAGCCATTGGGATACCGGCGCTTGCAGGTGGAATTACCGGAATAATAATCGCAACATATATTAACAGCAATGGGTTGTTCAAAATGGGCCGCATATTGAAATGAAGGAATAGCCTAATCTTGGTTTTCAGAAATATAATTGCCTGCTTGAAAATCGGCAAAGTGAGCGGGTCGTTTTGAGTGTGTGACGGGTGTTAGATTGAGCAGGTAGAGAAGATTATAAATACAGTTAAAATAGTTACCTTTAACAAGTTAAATCTATGAAAAAATTTTACATCCTTTTTGTAACGCTGTTTCTGGTAGGCTGGGCTTGTTAAAGGTCACAGTTTTCCACAACAACAAGGCAGTATAAGAATGGCGCTGTATCCTATTCCAATCGTTATCAAATTGAAAATCGCAGAATAGCTACGGTTAAATCTCCCACAAACCATTTAAAATATTCCGGAAGAACGCAACAAACAACTTCTGATGACAGGAGATTAGCACAGAATTATTCAGAACCTGAGATCCTTAAAATCTTACCGGTTACATCCTCCAACAACGAAAATTTAATCGCTTCAACCTCAAACGAACCAGCCCTCTTTTCGATGAGTGACAATCGCGTTATCACATCCAATTACGTGATTATCTCCGCAAAAGAGCGTCGGAGGGACATAACTTCTGACTTTTACCCGGATTCCATTAAAACTAAAACAATAGCAGACTCAATAACCTTTGATCTCCCAGCCACACGGATTATCAAATTTACGAACGGAGAAGAAAAGATAGTTCAGATCCTTTCACAACGCCACAATACCCTTTTTTATATGTTACTGTACGATACCAGTATTATTCGTAGTGTTGCGATGGCGCAAATTGATACCATCCTTCCTGACATACGAAAAGCTGAAAATTTTGGCTTGACGGGGTTTGTATTATCATTATTCGGGTTTATCCCACTTATTGGAATTCCATTTGCTATTGCAGGTATGATTTTGGGGTTAAAAAGCCTTCGGAAAATCAAACGCTTTCCAACACTATATAAAGGAAAAGGATTTGGACAAGCAAGTGTGGTTTTTGGGATTCTGGGAATAATTTTTAAAATTCCAGAATCCAAATTCCAGGATCCAAATCCAAATCCAAATGGAGAAACGAGAGAGATAGTCATGGTTTAACAAGCGAGAAATATTTGGTCAGTTTTTCAGCGACGGCTTCCGGCGTAATGCTGCGGATGCAATGACAATCCATATTTTTGCGGCAGTCGTTACAGGTTTTATCAATAACCAGAAAAGTGGCATTTGTTCCCACCGGCGCCCAGCGTTGCGGAAAGATTGTCCGCATCGGCGCGTATAACCCGATAGCGCGGATACCCAGCGCTGCGGCTATGTGCAGTGGACCAGTGCTGGCGGCTACCAAGGCGTCACTCGATCTAATCAGTTCGATTAATTCGTAAAGGTTCAATTTCCCGGTTAAGTCAGTGACTCTGCCCTTGTTCTGTTCCAGAAATTCCTTCATCAATATCCCTTCCTCCTTCGTGCCGGTAATGAGAATATTGAACTTCTCAGCAGGAAGCAGTTCAATCAACCGGGAAAAGTTTTCCAATCCCCATTCGCGGGCGCTTCCTTTAGATTTGGGGTGAAGGACGAGGGACGAGGGACGAGGGACGAGGGACGAAGGACGAGGGGCGTTGGGCTCCTCTCCACTTGTATAATTGTACAATTGTACAGTTTCTTGTGCGGTTTTCAAACCATACATGCCGGAAATTTCTTCAAGCATAAAATCCCTCTTAATTCCCAGTCCTTTCAGCATTTTTAAGTTAAGTTGCGATTCATGAAGGTTGGAATTTTTTCGAGGGATGTGGAGTAGCCGGTTGCACGTACACCAAGTAAAAAACCGCCGGGCTGTCGCAATCCGTATTGGAATCCCAGCCCGTTTGGCTGCCCTGCAAATCTCCTCCACGGGGAAAACATGGATGATCGCGTCAGCCTTCAAATCTCTCAGCAAATCAATTGAATAATACGGAACTTTGAACTTTGAACTTTGAACCTTGAACCTTGAACTTTGAACTCCCACATCCCAAACCACAAACTCATCCACAAACCGGCACAACTCCACTACCGGTCGGGTATATTCACGTCCAAGAAAAATAATTGTACAATCGGGAAAAGTCTGTTTCAGCGCGCTTGCCATGGGGAGTGTGAGAACCACATCCCCAATGCTGTCTGTCCGGCTGAGAATGATGCGCATTATCCCCTGATGGCTTTGATGCCGGGGAGTTCTTTGCCTTCGATGTATTCGAGCATGGCGCCACCGCCGGTGGAGACATAGCTTACCTTGTCGGCAAGGTTGTATTTATTTATGGCGGCTACCGAATCGCCTCCGCCAACAAGAGTAAAAGCTCCGTTTTCAGTGGCTTTCGCGAGTTCAAGAGCGACGAATTTAGTTCCTTCTTCGTAGTTGTTCATTTCAAAAACACCCATCGGACCATTCCAAAGAATTGTACCCGACTGCTCAATTACGTGAGCAAATTTCTGACAGGCTGAAGGGCCAATGTCGAGTCCCATCCAGGGAACCTGAATATCGTAAGCGCTGCTTGTTTTTTTGTTGGCGTCGTTAGAGAAAGCGTCGGCAAGAACGGCATCTGGAGGAATGTAAAGATTAACGCCAATGGATTTGGCGCCCTCCACAATATTTTTAGCGAGATCTACATAATCTTCCTCAACCATCGAGGAGCCGATATCGCCGCCCAAAGCCTTGATAAAGGTAAACATCATTCCGCCTCCGATAATCAGATTGTCAACCTTGTCCATCAAATGGTTGATGATCTCAATCTTAGTAGAAACCTTGGCGCCGCCGAGGATTGCTGTGAAAGGACGTTTGCCGTCTTTCAAACACTTATCAATAGCAATGATTTCATTGGACATCACATACCCGAACATTTTTGCCGTTGGGAAAAAATCGGCAATGATAGCCGTAGAGGCGTGGGCGCGATGAGCGGTTCCAAAAGCGTCGTTAACATATATATCGCCCAGCGCCGCCAGTTTCTTTGCAAATTCGCGATCGCCTTTCTCCTCCTCCTTGTAAAAGCGGAGGTTTTCGAGCAGAAGAACATCGCCCGGGTGGAGTGAACCGGCAAGGTCAATTGCCGACTGTCCAATGCAATCATCGGCAAATTTGACGGTGAGGTTCAGTTTTTTTGACAGGTATGGAACCAGATGTTTCAGCGAGAATTTATCTTCATAACCACCTTTTGGGCGACCCAGGTGCGACATCAGGATCACCGATCCGCCCCCACTGAGTATTTTGTTTATAGTTGGTATGGTTGCATCTATCCGGGTGGTATCGGTGATTTGAAATTGTGCATTCATCGGTACATTAAAATCAACGCGAATCAGGATTTTTTTACCGCTAAAATTATAATTGTCAATTGTTTGCATGTTTTACTTCGTTTAAGTTCTTCCTGCAAAATTAAAATTTTCCGGCGTGACATCGCAGATATTTTTATCTTTACCTTGATTTTAATACGAAAACCATGCAGGATCTCCGCGTAACGCTTATTCAATCAAATATATTCTGGGAAGAACCTCAGAAGAATCTTGAACATTTTGGCTATCTGATTAACCGAATTCCTGATCCAACCGATCTCATACTTTTACCGGAAGTTTTTAATACCGGATTTTCTATGAATCCCGATTTGTGTTCTGAGGACATTCACGGGATTTCCATGCAGTTTCTGCGCAGGATGGCGGGCGAAAAAGACGCCGCCATAATGGCAACGCTTATGATTAGCGAAGAATCTAACTATTATAACCGTTTGGTATGTATGCATCCCGACGGCCATTTTGAAACTTATAACAAACGTCACCTGTTCAGGTTAAGCGAGGAATTTCAAATTCTGACGCGGGGAAATTCCCATCGGGTTTTCAATGTGAATGGATGGAAAATATTACCGCTGATATGCTACGACCTGCGTTTTCCGGTATGGAGCAAGAATATTTGTACCGATGGCGTATATGGCTACGACCTTCTGGTAAACCTTGCCAACTGGCCTGCAAGTCGCTCGCAAATATGGAAAACGTTACTAATGGCGAGGGCTATCGAAAATCAGGCTTGTGTAGTAGGAGTTAACAGAATCGGAAAAGATGGTCAGGATATCTGGCATTCGGGCGATTCGATGGCAATTAATGCAGAAGGAAACGTACTCTTTATTGCAGGAGAAAGCCAGGAGGTGCGCACCATCTCATTTTCGTCGCAGGAACTGGAACTTTTTCGCGAATCATTTACCATTGGTTTGGATTGGGATCACTTTTCCATCAACCTTAAAAAGTAAAAATGGTCAACCTTTCGGTCGCCATCATCGTTAGAAATGAGGAGAAGAACATTCTTCGCTGCCTCAGATCGGTGAAACCGGTTGCCGATGAAATTGTTGTGGTTGATTCCATGTCAACCGATCAAACCGCCGATATTTGCCGTTCTTTCGGATGCCGAGTCTTTCAGAGAAAATTCGACGGATATGGAACCCAAAAACAATTTGCAGTCAACCAAGCCACAAACGACTGGATCTTATCCCTCGACGCCGACGAAGTTATCTCAGAAGAATTAATAAACGAACTAAAATCAATCTTCCCTTCGCCAACTTACCAACTTACCAACTTACCAGCTTACCAGCTTTCTGCCTATCGCATCCCCTTCTCCCTCCACTTCATGGGGCGTATAATGAAACACAGCGGCGTTGGAAATGAGTTTCACATCAGGCTGTTCGATAGGCGAAAAGGCGGATTTACCAACGCTCCCGTTCATGAAGGTATTGAAGTCGCCGGAAATATCGGTAAGCTGAAAGGAAGAATAATCCATTATTCTTACCGCGACATCAGTCGCCATCTGGAAAAGATCAACATATACACTTCGCAGGCAGCGGCGGGATACATGAGCAAGGGAAAATCATTTTCCAGATTATGGGTGGCGCTGAAATTCCCGTTTAGTTTTTTTTCGTTTTACTTGGTGAAAGGAGGATTTCTCGACGGTTATCCCGGCTTTATGTGGTCGTTCATGGCTGCCGTTTATGCCACTCTGAAAGTTGCCAAAACCGTTGAATTAAACCAAAACCAATGACAGAAATCCTGATTATCGTACCCATTCTGCTAATACTTCTCATGACTTTTCTTACCATCCAGTTCAGCCTGCTAATTCCTTCCCGCAGAGGATTACCGATCCTGATGTATCATAAAATCAGTGAATCGGGCGCCGACGGACTTACCGTTACCACCCGGCAGTTTGAACAACAACTGCAATATCTGAAGCAACAAGGCTACCAGTCCATAGGATTCAAAAAACTAAAATCATTGGTCAATAATGATATGCCTTTACCCCGAAAATCTATCATCCTGACTTTTGACGACGCCTACCGGAATTTTTTGGAACTTGCTCTGCCATTGCTTAAGAAGTATCAGTTTTCGGCTACCGTGTTTGTACCGGTAGCTTATATAGGCAAGACCAACATCTGGGATAATGGCGGCGACCCGATTATGAACGAACAGGAATTGAAGAGGCTTGCCCTTAATGATGAAATCGAGGTTGGGTTACATTCGTTTCTGCATCGCAGTTTTGGCGACATGACCCCGGCAGAAATACGCGACGACCTTGAAAACTGTGGTCAAACCCTGCGTTTTCATGGTATTCCGTTTGTAAAGGCGCTGGCGTATCCTTATGGTGGATATCCTAAAAAAGATGCAGTGAGGAAAGCAGAGATGATCAGCGTTTTTAAAAACTTCAAACTTGATTTTGCCCTGCGTATCGGCAACAGAATAAATCCATGGACGATTCGACATCCGTTTGAGATAAAACGTATTGATATCAAAGGAACCGACAGTTTTTTCATTTTCAGAACCAAGGTACGGAAAGGTCGCGCCAAACTTTTTGCCTGATATGCAGATACTCATCACCTGGAAACAATTTGAACGGTATTGGTATGTTTTTTCGCTGGGGGTGATAATCGCGTCGCTTCCATTCTCCAAACTTCTGCTGAGTATCGGCGAAATGATGCTTGCCGGAGGATGGATCGTGGAACGGTTTGACGCCGGCTCGCTTAAAGCCAGACTTATCCCGCTGTCATTTCAGAAACGCGCAGCGAGACTTATTCCATATTCATTGTATTTGCTCTTTGTAGGGATTTTAAAGGGTTTCAAAGAGTTTTACCGCCAAAAACCCGCATTGATTTTTAGTTCTATTTTCCTACTCCATATTGCCGGTTTACTTTTTACCGCCGATTTTGATTACGCGCTAAAGGATCTCAGGACAAAATTCCCGCTGTTCCTGCTCCCGCTAATAATTTCAACATCAAAATCATTTAATGAAAAGGGATTTTACTGGTATCTTGCGCTGATTGTTGCTGCGGTTCTCGTGCGCTCGCTTTTCAACGCCTGGATGATCGCTACACATGATTATATTGACATCCGGCAGGTTTCAAGAAATATCTCACACATTATTTTCAGTTTACTGCTTTCACTCTCTATTTTTATTCTGACCTATTTTCTGTCGAAGAGGAAAAATTTCCCAATCTGGCTACAGGCGTGTTTTCTTTTGCTACTTGTGTGGTTTATCGTTTACCTTGTCATATCGCAATCATTTACCGGGCTTTCAATTACGCTGATTACCTTGCTGGTTCTGTTTCTGACAATGATTTTCACCCTTAGGAATTTCCGCATCCGGGCTGCATTGTTGTGCGGTATTATTCTGATTGCCGCAACTATTGTGTTTACGCTCCGATCTGTTGTAAAGGATTATTATCATGTAAACCCTATTGACCTGACGAGGCTGGAAGCCGTTACATCGAGAGGAAATCCTTACATCCACAACATCCATTCAACACAAACCGAAAACGGAAATTACATTTGGCTCTATATCCAGTGGGACGAAATGCGCACCGCCTGGAACAAGCGCAGCCGATTTCCTTTCGACAGCCTCGGCTTGAAAAATCAATCTGTAGCGCATACTGTTGTGAGGTTTCTGACTTCCAAAGGCTGGCGAAAAGATGCGGATGCGCTTGAAAGACTTACCGACAGTGAAGTTGCCGCTATTGAGAGGGGAGTTGCAAATTATATATTTCTTGATGAATTCAGCCTTCGCGGCAGGATTTACGAGTTTTTATCGGGGTACGACATTTACAGGAAAACCGGCAATCCCACAGGTTCAACGGTGATGCAACGAATTGAATTCTGGAAAGCGTCGCTTGGAATCATCAGCGATTACTGGTTAACCGGAGTCGGCTCCGGCGATATGAATACAGCGTTTGCATACCAATATGAAAAGATGGATTCAAAGCTCGCGCTTAATCAGCGATGGCGTTCACATAACCAGTTTCTATCCATCTGGATAGGTTTCGGCGTCTTTGGTTTAATTTGGTTTCTTATTGCAATTTTCTATCCACCGGTAATGATGAAGCGGAAAAATGATTATTTTGTCATCATCATTTTGACCATTACAATTCTATCAATGCTAACCGAAGATACTATCGAATCGCAAACCGGAGTGACGTTTTTCGCGCTGTTTTATTCGCTGTTTTTGTTTGCGCGATTTTCCCGACAAATAAACAATTAATAAATAATCCACCGCAATTTACTAATCTGACCTAAAAATATTTTTTATGACAAATAAGTGGCTGATGATAGTAAATCCTAATGCAGGAGTTAAAAAAGGAACCCGCGACTGGCCAAAAATTTTAAAGATACTCAGGGAAGAAAATGTTGACTTTGATTTCCGTCTCACTGAGAAAAAGGAACATGCCATACATTTGGCAGGGGAAGCAGTGAACTCCGGTTACAGGAAATTTTGCGTAGTTGGCGGCGATGGCACCCTGAACGAGGTTTTAAATGGTTTGATGAACCAGACTTCAATTCCGGTTTCCAAACTTTTAATGGGAATGATTCCCGTGGGCACTGGAAACGACTGGTGCAGAATGTTCAATATACCATTTGACTACCGGGAGTCTGTCAGAGTTCTCAAACTGGAAAAAACGTTTGTCCAGGATGTTGGCAGGGTTACCTACTACCATAAAGAAGTTGCAATGGAAAGGTTTTTTATGAATGTTGCCGGGATGGGTTACGATGCTCTGGTGGCGAAAAAAACCAACATGATGAAGGAGCGTGGAAAGGGTGGACCGCTGACTTATATGTATTTTGTTTTTGCCAGTCTTTTTCAGTATAAATTCATGGAGGCAGTAATCGAAGTTGACGGAAAAACCTTTTACAAGGGCGAGATATTTTCGATGAATGTAGGAATATGCAAATACAACGGCGGCGGCATGATGCAGGTTCCATTCGCAATTCCTGACGATGGATTACTTGATCTGACGCTGATAAAAAAAACATCGAAATGGATGGTGATCCGTCACGCACGGAAACTTTTTGACGGCTCGCTCGTAAACCTGCCTATTGTTACAACCTGCCAGGGCGAAAACATTCGCATCAGATCCGTAGGAAAAGTCTATCTCGAAACCGATGGAGAATCTCTTGGACACTCACCGTTCACCTTTTATATACTTCCGCAGCATATTAAAATTGTCACCGGGATATAAAAACTCAAAAGCATTTTAATGAAATTACTACCACACTCACCCAACAAAGAGCTTAAAGCATTCTTAAAGCAAAAACCTTTAAGAAATGAAATGGACATGTTTAAGGCGAACCTCATAACTTGCTTGACAAGATATCCGTTATTGAAAAACGAACAACCGACGACAGCAACTCGCTTAACGAAAGCTTTTACAAAGAGCTACTGCATATCATCGGACTGGAAGAAACCACTGAAGGAACAAAAAACATTGGCTTGCGCCACCCAAAATGGTGGCGCAAATTTTACATGGTGTTGTTTATCAACTACTTGAAAAACGAAAATGGAAAGGGTGTCGAAGTCAGGAAGAAATCACTCTTGGTCGGATTAATCCTTATCATGCCGCGCAAAAGCTGCTTGATGAATATTTCGGGATGTTACTTTAAAAACGGTGAAATCTTCCAGTACAATTCTGTTGGATTAAAGGGCTTGATGATGAATCCACTCATCCCGCAAATATATATTTTATCGCGGTCTTCGAGAAAGGCAGAGGCTGTTAATGCGATAATCGGCAGTTTTTTGTAATATTCTCCTTCCATGCTCCTTATGGTCATAGTGGCGTCATATCCGTTCATTTCGGGCATGTGAAGATCCATCAGCACAATGTCGTACTGATTCTGAAGCGCTTTGTCAACCGCAATCTTTCCATTATCTGCAATATCGGTGGAGGCTTCCCATTTGGAAAGGAATTTCATAACAATTTTCTGATTAATCAGGTTATCTTCAACCACCAGTACTTTCAAGCCTTTAAGCGACCGAAAAGCATTATGCGACAGCATCTCATCCTCGATGTGACTCTTTTCGCTGTTTTCGTATTTGATGGTAATGATAAATGTACTTCCCTGGCCTACCTCACTTAAAAGTCCAAGCGTTCCGCCCTGAAGTTCAATCAGTTTTTTGGTAATGGCGAGTCCAAGTCCGGTTCCTCCATATTTTCTTGTGGTGGAAGAACTTGCCTGTGTAAAACTTTCAAAAATGAACTGCTGCTTATCCTCCGGTATGCCGATTCCTGTATCATTGATGGTTATTTTAAGTTCGGTGTATCCGCGTAAAACACGGTTTACCCCAATAAAAACAGAAACCTTTCCATGTTCGGTAAATTTGAGGGCATTGCCCACCAGGTTAAAAAGTATTTGTGAAAACCTCACTGAATCTCCCCTGATAACTGCCGGGACAGCATCATCAACCTTGATTTCAAATTCAAGCGCTTTTCTGGTCGCCTCAAATTCAAAACTTTGCCGTATTCCATTTAACAACTTACGTAATTCGAAATCTATGGTTTCAAATTCAAATTTCCCTGAATCTATTTTGGAATAATCGAGAATATCGTTAATCAACCGCAGCAGATTATTGGCTGAAAACAGCATGATTTCAATATTATCAAGCTGATCCGGTCGTGGATCTTCTTCGCGCAGCAAGCCTGCCGTATTGATAATGGCATTTAGCGGGGTACGGATTTCATGGCTCATTGTGGAGAGAAACTGTTGTTTAGCCCTCGCTGCTTCCACTGCCACATCCTTGGCTTTATGCAATTCAATCTCCACTTCTGCACGGCGCCTTATCTCGTCCTCGAGTATTTTGCGTTGTTTGAAAAGATTGACGAAGATGGTCACCTTTCCGATAAAAAGGTCGGCAATTATAGGTTTGGCAATGAAATCAACAGCTCCTGTTTTTATCCCTTTTGTGCGGTAATAGTTTTCATTGTAAATAGCGGTGATATATATAATTGGCAACAATTCATTTTTAGGGTCTTGTCTGATATGTTCAACGGTCTCAAACCCATCCATTCCCGGCATCTGAACATCCATCAGAACGAGCGAAAATTCGTGCTGAATAGTTTTTTCAATAGCCTCAACGCCGGAAATTGCACGAACAATTTCAACATCCAGGTCCGACAGTAACTCTTCAACCACGTAAATGTTATTGATGTTATCGTCAACAACCAGAATTTTAGGTTTGAAATTCATCATTTCATCGAATGTTAATTAATATGTTATCAGTTACCTAAGATTGATAAAACCTTCACTTAACCAAGGTAGCAAAGTTAATTATTCCTTTCTGGAAATTCTTGATATTTTCAGTTGTCTCGAAGAATAATGGATTTTCAAAGTGAAATATTCAGGAAACTTAGAAATCGTTTGCGTGTATGAAACCTTAGAGATTGCCGGCTTCGTCACTTTCCACCAACACAAATGGCGATGCTGGTCCGAAACATTACACAACCGCCAAAACCCATAAGTTTTATACACGATGTTGGGGGCAGTTATTATTTTAAAAATCCATATTTATAAACTTTCGGTTCAATTTTCTTTTCAATCTGTCTCAATTTTGCCCTTAATTCGGTTATCAGCTTCATATAAATTTCATCGCAACTTTTATTGTTCATTTTTCCTTTTTCGTTCCTGCCTTGAAAAAATTCCCGAATGTCGTACAATGAAGTATTTACATTGCAGCCTGGTTGTGCATGGAAATAATGCCATAATTCCCGTCCCGCATCAAATACTGCTTTAGCTTCTGGAGAAAACTTAAGAGCTGTAGTTCTGGTAGATTTTGATTTTTCAAATAAAGATGGTTCTGAGACAACGGTTTTTTCAATTTTCCCTGTAATAAAATTTGACATAAAATTGCTATCAAACTTTTCACGCGAGCCAACTTCATATTCAGTAAAAGGTATCCAATGATTAACTCCGTATTTTGATTGAATATTATTGTTGAACAGTGTATAGGCAAGGCAGTCACTTTGAAATTCGGTATCTGTTTTCCAGCCATCGTTGGGGTATAGAAATTGGTCGCGGTTATTTATCCAGGTTGGCTCAATACACAGTCTGACGGATAAATATATTGACATTTCAATCAAGTTTTTTTTAGTTATTGGCGCTGTCTTATGTTGTTTGATATCACTTTCCGATGGTTGAGAAGTTATATAAACTCCATTTTGTTGTTGCATATCTACACCCGGTAGTATCAAATAACCAATTTCAATATTTTTTTTATCATAAAATTTACGTAACCAACTACTTATAAAATCATTCGCTTTAAATGAATAAAAAGATTTAGTAACTTCTTTCAAGCAAGTAGCTTGAATAGCGTCATTGACGAACACATCGGTTTCTACTTTTGTAATATCTTTTTTATTTGCTAAATTCCAAAATAGGAAACCAATTGGAAAATTTCCGTTTACATTGTCAAAGGTATTTGCTTTACAAATAAATCCCTTTTCAAATTCAGCCTTAAAATATTGACGAAATTTTAGGAAGTTTTGAGAATTTACAAATTTCAATGTGCTAAAGGAAGCCAAATTAGCATCTGGAATATCCTTATATATTCGCAAAAAGAATTGTGCAAAAAGTTCGCGAGTTGCAGTACCAGCAATTTTGCTAAGATCATTATAAACTTTACTCGTTGTAGATACACTTGTTTTATGTTCTCCGTGTGCTGTTATCGTTCTTCTATTACCATGTTCTGCATAAGGAGGATTAATATACACCACTAACTTTTTCCGTTTTTCGGGATTGTTAATTATATCTTGTAATGGCTTGGGTAGCTTCGTAAATTCATCATTAAGAAAATCAAACTGAAAAACATGGTCATCTAAAAGGTTAGCA
>JAPLDO010000091.1 GCA_026391715.1 Bacteroidota bacterium | reverse complement strand
TCAACGATCCGCAGCCGCTGGCTGAGGTTTGAATCTGACGGTAATATGTTGTTGCAGTCAAAGCGGTTGGCGCGAAATTCAGCGACGTTGCTCCGGTGATATTGGAAAACACTGCATTATCCGCAGATTTTTGCCACTGATAACCGTAAGCCGTATTGCCGCCGGTGGGAGCTATTCCTGTCAAAGCAGCCGGAACGGTGTTGTAACAAATCGCCTGACTTGCTCCAATCGAACCAACCACAAACTGTGGATAAACGGTGATTGTAACAACATTGGTTGTCAACGATCCGCAGTCGCTGGCTGAGGTTTGAACTTGTCGGTAATATGTGGTTGATGTCAAAGCCAGCGGCGCGAAATTCAGCGACGTTGCTCCGGAGATATTGGAAAACACTGCATTATCCGCAGATTTTTGCCACTGATAACCGTAAGCTGTGTTGCCGCCGGTTGGAGCGATTCCAGCCAAAGGAGCCGGAACGGTGTTGTAACAAATCGCCTGACTTGCTCCAATCGAACCGACAATAAACTGTGGATAAACGGTGATAGTTACAACATTTGTCGTCAGCGATCCGCAGCTGCTTGCCGAGGTTTGAATCTGCCTGTAATAGGTGGTTGCAGTCAAAGCCAACGGCGCGAAATTCAGCGACGTTGCTGCGGAGATATTCGAAAACACTGCATTATCCGCAGATTTTTGCCACTGATAACCGTAAGCCAGATTTCCGCCGGTGGGCGCGATTCCAGCCAAAGGAGCCGGAACGGTGTTGTAACAAATCGCCTGACTTGCTCCAATCGAACCAACAATAAACTGTGGATAAACCGCGATTGTGACAACATTGGTTGTCAGCGATCCGCAGCCGCTGGCTGAGGTTTGAACTTGTCGGTAATAGGTGGTTGCAGTCAAAGCCAACGGCGCGAAATTCAGCGAGGTTGCTCCGGAGATATTGGAAAACACTGCATTATCGGCAGATTTTTGCCACTGATAACCGTAAGCTGTGTTGCCGCCGGTGGGCGCTATTCCCGTCAATGCAGCCTGAACTGTGTTGTAACAAATCGCCTGACTTGCTCCAATCGAACCGACAATAAACTGTGGATAAACGGTGATTGTCGCTTCATTGGTTGTCAACAAACCGCAACCGCTTGCCGAAGATTGAACCTGCCGGTAATAGGTGGTCGTTGTCAAAGTCTGCGGCGAATAATTCTGAGATGTTGCCCCAATGATATTGTTAAAGGTTACATTATTCATAGAACTCTGCCACTGATAGGAATATGGCGTATTACCCCCGGTGGGAGCGGTTCCTGTTAAAGCAGCCGGAACAGTGTTGTAACAAATCGCCTGACTTGCCGCGATGGAACCAACAACAAACAACGGGTAAACAGTTACAGGATACAGAGTGGGAGTTAAGGCGGCGCAACCGGATTGGTTGGTGTAATTCACGCTGACCGATTGAGCTCCTCCGGCATTCCATGTCACCGTAGCCGTGTTACTTGAAGTTGCTCCTCCTGCAGTCACAGTTCCTCCGGGAGAAATAATCCATGAATAGGCTGTCATACCGGGTTGCGTAACATAAGTATTGCCCGATGCGCCGTAACATGTAGCAGCAGGTCCGGTAATTACGGGAACTACAGCCGCATATTCAGCGATTGCGCCACTTGCGCTAAGCGATAAACCCATGTTATCAGTAACCGTAACTGTATAGCTTCCTGCGCCGGCAGTGAGAGTTTGACCGATGTACCCTGTACTCCATAAATACAGATATGGCGCTGCTCCACCCGCGGCAACGGCTGTTAATGTGCCGTTATTTCCGCCATGGCAGGCATTTGTTGAAGTGAGAGTTACATTTAACCCGCCGATTATTGCCGTTGCAATATTGTCGTCAGGATTAAATTCCTGAACGCTTGGATTGACAATTTTTCCAATAATAGTAGTTTGAGCGTCGGCTACAACCCAGGGCATGACAAGAGAAACGCTGTCGTGCGCGAAAACCGAAATTCCCGATTGCCCGATTTGAATCGTATCGCCTGAATTGTTGATGTAAAAGAATTTCACCGTGGCAGTGCAGTTTACGTCTCCCGCATTTCCAATCCGGGAGTTGATGTGGAAATAGTCATTTAGCGCCGGCGCTGAATTTGAAGCGGCAAAAGCCTGGAAGTAAAGGTTTGCGCACTCTCCCACAATAATTGCCCGCGTAGCTTCATTGTTGGTCTCGTTAATTTCAGCAACCTGGTTATCAGCGTCAATTATGGCTCTGATAACATGCGCCCCCGGAATAGCGCTTGACCATTTATTGGGAATAGCAATTGAAGCATGGTCGCCAGTTGCCAGACCAAAAACCGGATAAACATCGTCTAAAACGCTATTATCAACCTTTACCCTCAGTTTCATTGGATTTCCTACATTGGAATTGCCAATATTTTCATAAGAAACGATCATGCTAACCGAATCATTTACGCCGGGATTTAAAGTAGAAGGATTGATGAACTGCGATAAAATCCGCATATCCGCGCCATTAAGCACGTCAACCGTAACGATGAGCACATTGTTCGTTTCATCGCACTCTGTGTAATTATTATCGGGATCGGAGGTCATTCTGAAGGTGTAAGTCCCTGAATTGAAGAAAGTATAAGCCGTAGGATGAACCACAACCCACGGGCACCAGCAATTCCGGGTAGCATTGTTGAGCAATGCGTTGCCAAGATTCTGCCACACGGCGCTTCCCGGCTCCTTTACCTCATATTTTACCTTCACGGGATTGGCGTCGTAAAGATGCTGAACATTCAATCCTACCGATAACGAAGTGGACTGTCCAACCAAATAGGTGCGCGACCAGAAATTTGTGCCGCAATGAGGAACGGGCTGAAATTCCCAGCACATATTTTCAGAAGCAGCGTTATCCGTTTCACTCCATTCTGCAATTGTGTTTGCAGGATCAATTACGGCAGTGAGGATTGTTGTTGCAGGCGCTGGTAGCGTTTCTATAATTGTTACTTCCACTGATTGTCCGGGAACCAGATTGCCGGGATAAGAAGTCAGGAAAGTTCCTCCGCCGCCGGAATAGGTAAACTCTACCCCGATGGGTCCTGTGGCTGTTGTATCGCCGTTGTTTGTAATATGTGCAACCAGTGTGCCATTACCCGGATATGCAGGATTTACCGGACGAACCTCCAGACTCTTGCAGGTTGTGAAAGCCAGATTTGGCTTGCGTACCGGAGGAGGCGGGGAAATACAGGTTACCACAGTTACCGTAACTTCCAGAACATTGTTCGACTCGTTACACTCCTGGTAAACATTGTTCGGGTCGGACGTCATCCTGAAATTGTAAGTTCCCGTTTGTGTGAATGTAAACGCGCCATAAGGCGACATCACCATGAACGGACAGGAACAATTCCGCGTTGCATTATTCAAAGTTCCAATTCCAAGGTTCTGCCATCCGGTAATTCCCGGACCGCTCACCTCAAACAACATCTGCACAGGGTCGGCGTCGTAAAGATGGTAAACGTTCAATCCGCAGTAAATGCTGGTTGACTGGTTAATGCAGTAAGTTCCCCAGAAATTAGAGGAGCAGAGAGGCACGGGTTGGAAATCGTAGCATAAGTTATCAGTGGAAGAGTTATCAGCCGTAGATTCATTCCATTCAGAAACCAGATTATTCGGATCGGCATAAGCGGTTAGGATTGACGATACCGGCGCTGGCACGGGCGCAGTCGCCGAAACATTTACCGCCTGACCGGCAGCAAGGTTTCCATTGTATTGTCCTACCCATGATCCTCCTGTATTGTATGAAAACTGAACCTGAATCGGACCATTGGCATTTGCGTTGCCATTATTCACAACACGCGCAACAAGGGTTGCAGTTCCCGCCGATTGCGGATTTACCGGCTGAACTTCAACCGAATGGCAGTAGTTTAGCGACAGGTTCGGATGCGTTTCAGGAATAATTTGAGGAAGGATATGGAAATGGGTAGTATCGCTTCCCGTCAAAGTGAAATCGGTTACCGAAGTTGTAACGTGATAAGTTCCGGGAGTTAACGGCGCAGGGAAATACATCGAAAAATAACCGAAAGAATTAGTATAACCGTAAACGGTATCATGCGTTTCAGTAATAATACATTCAACAGTTGCGCCTGCAACAGTGGAATCGGGCAGTTGAACGGCGAGATCGGTGTACCAGGCTCTTCCTCCAATATTCAGATAACCATACTGACCGGAATATGAAGAAGCAGGAGATACCAAGGAGTGAACGACAATTGCCCCTGCAACCTGATAGTTGCCGTTAACAAAAGGACGGATAGCGGAGTTGTCCAACTCATTATTTTCTGCAATAACATTGGTGTAATCAACAGTCACCTGCATCGGGCACCAGGCAGGAGCGGCGGGAGTTGTAATATTCCAGTGTACCGTCGTATTCTGATGAGCCGGTAAATTAGCTACCGTAATATCAGGATATACAATGGCTGGAAAATTCTGATTTGTCAGATGAACGACAAAATTCAAAGCGTTAAAATCCGATTCATTATGAACTACGGCGTTAACCATAATATTTTGTGAAATAGCAGGATGAGGCACGCTGAATGAAATATCATTGGCGAAAATATAGAGGTTGGGGTCGTGCATTACGTCGGGTACGTCAAACGGTCCGAATGACGTTGAACAAAGCGCTGCGTCATTTACAACAATCCGCGATTTCCAGCCTGATCCATAAGGCAATCCATTTACCTCAGCAAAATAGCGTTTGCCGTTAGTCGTAGTCAAATCCAGAGGATCGGCTGCAGTCATGATGATGACACGATCGTTGGGGTCGGTAAAGCTACCGTTTCCTTCATAATCGAGCATAAGCCTTGGGTAACCCGAAGGCGGCAATGAATTGGTGGCGTCAAAATAATCGGCTTCAAAATGGAAAAAGGTATATGCCGATCCAACAAGAGGCGACACTATGGAGTTGGTAAATCCAACATTTCCGGTATAAGTTATATATTGTGCGCCGGGATTGACATTAGGATCATTGTCGTTGCAATCAAGCCCGTTTAAAACATAGCCGGCAGGCGGCGAACAGGTAAAAAGCGATACATCGGGATTGCCATAACCATCTCCATCGGCGTCGAGAAAATACTGAATGGATGTATTGATTGTTAAAGATACCGCAGTTCGGCTGTTACTTGTGCAACCGGTTGTGAGATTCCTCGACGAGGCATAGTAAATCCCCGCCGTAGATGTGGAGTAAGTGGAGCTGTTTGCAAGCAACAGACTTCCTCCCGAAGGAGCGTTGTACCAGTCAACAGTACTTCCGGCAGAAGTTGTGGCGGTTAAAACCGCAGGTAAAATGCTGGTGCAACCCACTATATTTCCTCCGCTGACTGGCGCGCTGGGACTGGGATTTACCGTCATCGTCACTGAATTGGAGGTTGCTGGACTGCCTGTGGTGCATGCGAGATTCGAAATCAGTTTACATGTTACAACAGCATTATTTGAGGGGATGAAATTGTACATAAAGCTGTTTGAGCCGGCATTTACGCCATTTACCATCCACTGATAAACCGGATTGGCGCCTCCGTTGGCGGGAGTGGCGATAAAGGTGACAGACGACCCGCCGCATACCGGATTTGCCGATGGCACAATAGAAACGCTTACCGGTAATATCGGGCTAACGTTTACTGTTTTAACCATTGGATAAATAGCCGGACAACCATTTGTGTGGGTGTAAGTCGCGCTTACCTGCTGCGTTCCGGCGCCATTCCAGGTAACGGTGATTGCGCTGGCGTTGGTTCCGCCGGTTATCGCGCCGCCTGATGAGATAGTCCACAGATAACCGCTCATGCCGCTTTCTGTGGAATAGGCGACTCCGGTAACTCCCTGGCAAACGGCTGATGGTCCGGTAATCGTTGGCGATGGAGATTGGTTTACCGTCACATTTAAAACAGTTGGAGAAGCCGCTGAACAGCCGTTAGCTTTGAAATAATTCACCGAGACAGTTTGCGCTCCGCCGGTGTTCCACGTTACCGTAATCATATTTGTACCGGTTCCTGCGGTAATAGCGCCTCCTGAAGATATCAGCCAGGCGTATCCGCTCTTTCCCGCTTCAGTGGTATAAGTAACTCCGGCGGTTCCTGAACAAACCGTGGAGACGCCTGTAATGGTGGGAGTAGGAACGAGATTTACCGTAATGGTTATTGAATTGGAAGTTGCAGGATTGCCGGTTGGGCATGCCACATTGGAAATAAGCGAACAAGCTATTTGATCATTGTTCACGGGAGTGTAACTAAACGCAGGACTGTTATTTCCAACATTCGTTCCATTCACTTTCCATTGATAAACCGGTGATGTTCCTCCATTTACAGGCGTGGCGGTAAAGGTAACCGCCGTTCCCTGGCAAACCTGCGTAGCGGAAGCCACGATTGTCACGCTTACCGGAGCTGCCGGGCTGACCGTTACATTTTTGACGCCTGGCGATGGAATCGTACATCCGGTGGCTCCGGTATAGGATACCGAAACAGTTTGCGCGCCGAGTGTATTCCAGGTTACCGTGATGGAGTTGGTATTGGTTCCGCCGGTGATTGTGCCGCCCGCTGAAACTATCCACGAATAGCCGCTCATGCCGCTTTCTGTGGTATAGGTATTGTTTGACGACGGAACGCCGCAAACAGATTCCGCGCCGGTAATTGAAGGTATGGGTAGCGAAGTAACCGTTACGCTTTTAACGGTGGGCGCTGAAGGCGTACATCCATTGGCGTCAGTATAAGTCGCCGATACGTTTTGTGATCCCGCGCCTGTCCATGAAACCAAAATGGAATTTGTACCCTGACCGGAAGCGATGACGCCTCCTGCTGAAATTGTCCATTGATAGCCTGTCATATTCAATTCAGTACTGTATGAATTGCCTGTGGAATTGAGACAACCCGCAGATGATCCTGCAATAACAGGTACCGGAAGCGTGGAAACAGCCACATTTTTCACTCCCGGATTTAGCGCCTGACAACCAGACGGATCGGAATATGTTACAAATAAATTGTGTGATCCTGCCGTTGTCCATGTAACGGTAACCGACGATGTGCCGGCGCCGGAGGTAATTACGCCTCCCGGCGATATTGTCCATGAATACCCAATCATGCCCGGCTCGGTACTATAAACATTTCCGGATGAATTAATACAAACGCTCGAAGGTCCGGCGATTGTGGGAACGGGAGGATTACAATTTGAAATGTTGCAGATGTTGTTCCAGGTTTCTAATACTTCACTGTCGGTGGAAGTGCCGCTTTTAACAGAGAAGTGCTTTATTTTACCATCCCTGTCTTCACAATTGCCGGCGGAAGGCGGAAGGTTATCGCGGAATAAAATAATCGGAGTACTCGCATTTGTAGGAACATACTGATTGGAAACATCGCTGTAATTGTTTACAAACAAGGCGCCGTTCACATAAACTTTGATAAGATTTGTGGTTCCGTTGCGTACCAGCGTAATCAAATAATACTTATTTGCCTCAAAGTACGGGCAGGGTCCACTGTTTCCACTGGGATAAAAGTTCAAACAATTGTTTAAAATATATAACCCATTATCGGTAACGCCATTTTTAAAATCAATAACTCTCTGATAACCGCTCAATGAATTAAATTCAAAGAAAATATTAATTGTATAATTTCCGCCAATCAGACCTGAAGGATTCGGGTAGGATAATCCTCCCCCCGCATTGAATTCAAAAACCGGCAGAGGCGCAGCTCCGCAAGCGCCCGAAGTAGTTATGATACTTTGATTTGAGAAAATACCGCTTGCCGCCGAACATGATAGTACTTCAGTTAGCGCGGGTCCGATGCCTGTTCCCTCATTAAAATTCCCTACAAAATAATACTTGTGAGTTGTTGCGGGCGGTTCCTTGGTAAATGTATTCCAAACTACCAGCGACCACTTGCCGGCGCTGTCTTTTGCCCGAATCCACACAGTGTGCGGACCATACGGAAGCGCGCTTAAATCAATGGTAAACGAAAGATTGTCTATGTTGGTTGACGGCGTAACCGGAATATTGGTTCCCATGCCCATCCCCGGGTCGGAATCAAAAAAGTATTCAACCTTTGTAACATTGGGCAGGGCAACCGCGCTGATCACCTCCTTGTAAAACATCTTAACCTGGCTCAAACTCCACACGCCATTCCCGTCTTTTGCCCTGACGTATAATGTATGAAAACCTGTCGGAACCGAAGTCAGATTAATAGTGAATTGAAGGTTTGGAATGTTAGTTGACGGTGTAACCGGTACATTGCTTCCCAATCCGAATCCCGGATCGGTATCAATGAAATACTCAATTTTAGTGACATTTGGCAATGTAGCCGTTGTAATAACAGCTTTATAAAACATCTTAACCTGGCTCAGGCTCCAGCGACCATTCCCGTCTTTTGCCCTCACATAAAATGTATGAAAACCTGCCGGAACGGAAGTCAGATCAATAGTAAATTGAAGGTTACTGATATTCGTTGACGGCGTAACCGGTATATTGCTTCCCAATCCGAATCCGGGATCGGTATCAATGAAATACTCAATTTTAGTGACATTTGGCAATGTAGCCGTAGTAATAACAGCTTTAAAAAACATCTTTACCTGGCTGAAGCTCCACACGCCATTCCCGTCTTTTGCCCTGACGAAAAATGTATGAAAACCTGCCGGAACCGAAGTCAGATCAATAGTGAATTGAAGATTACTGATATTCGTTGACGGAGTAACCGGTATATTGCTTCCCAATCCGAATCCGGGATCGGTATCAATGAAATACTCAATTTTAGTGACATTTGGCAATGTAGCCGTAGTAATAACAGCCTTATAAAACATCTTAACCTGGCTGAAGCTCCATCGGTTATTCTCATCTTTTGCCCTGACATAAAATGTATGGAAACCTGCCGGAACAGCGTTCAAGCCGATCGAAAACTGAAGGTTATTGATGTTCGCTGCCGGCGTTACCGGCACATTGGTTCCCAGCCCGAAACCGGGATCGGTATCAACAAAGTATTCAACCTTTGTGATATTCTGACCATAAGCGCCGAAAACAAACGCGAATGTCGTCATCAAAACGATAAAATGGAAATGTGCCGCCTTAGCGGATTTCCTGAAAGTTTTTTTCATAACCGGTTTGGTTTAAACAGAGTGAAACAAATCAGTTATGCGATTTTACCTTCATATTAACATTGATGCTTGCGTTGTTGAAATTGTAAAGGAAATAATATATCGCAGGTATCGGAGGCATACCTGAAAGCATGTATGGAGAACCACCGCCAAACATTCCGCAATCCTCGCCGTTGTTGCCGGCGCCAATTGCGGGAGAACCAGCCTTTAACTGGTAGCGGGCGTCGGTTGAGTAACCCGTGCATGTGGTGTAACACACAAATACATCGTTCATGTTTACATTTTGCTGGTTGCCATTGCCCGCAGGGAGTTGAGTGGCTGAACAAACATTATTGGAGGTTACACAATTTGTAAAATTATTATTCGTCGCATAAATTATGTTATTATAGAATTGTGCAAGGCTTAAAGTTATATAATATGAAAACACATTATTAAACACAGCGAGAGAATTGTTGTTTGAGTAGATATTCATATAGCTAAACCAATTATTCCTGATGATTGTATTTTCATATCGTCCGTCCATACTTCCTATCATGTTTTGTTCAACCAATACGTTAGATACTCCATAATTTGTAGTCAAAGAAGAAGTTATATTGTTTCTCAGGACAACAAAATCCTGAAGGTTTGGGGCATAAAAAGCAAACCCACCAACGTTCAATCCTATGAATTTGCTTCCTGAACTCCCCGTATAACAATATATTTGGGAAACCGTTGAAGGAGCGATATTTGCCTGGGTTTCGGGGTTTTCATTCAGGAAATATCCGGTTCCGATTATTACAAGTTTTTTATAAAGCGATAACGACCCATAAGAGGTTCCCGAACCTTCGATGTATATTGTATCTCCGTCCGCGGCAGCGTCATAAGCAGCCTGTAAAGTGGCGTAAGGCACAGTAATGGCTGGTGTGTTGTTTACTCTTAATACGGTTGAATGGGCTACAATGGCGCAACCGATGAAGATCATGGTTAAAACGGCTGAAAAAGTTGTTTTCATGGGATTTGGTTTATTTGTTGGTTAGATTGTGAGAAGAGCGAAGTATAAATAAAGTTTGCAAAGGTATTCCATCTTTACACCGCTGATTTGTGAGTTCAAAATGAATGTAACCGTTATTCCGTGGAAATAAACCGAAATAAAAGTGGGTAAATAACCTTAAAATTATTGACAAATATCAACAATGTTCTTAAATGGTCGCTAGTGTTTAAAAGCATCACCTGAAAAGATTGGGGATGGCTCTACTCAATACTTGTATAATTTAGACGGAAAAAGCTACGTTGAAATTGAAGCAAAATCAAAAGGAATCATTGATAAAACTCTTAATCAGGTTGGAAAGAATACGAGTTGCCAAAAAGAATCTGGGACCCTTCTGCAAAATTAAAAGAGCTGCAACGCCAACTCACAAACCGACACAAATTGCAGCGCATTTAATTTTGCCCGACCGCACCAAAGCCCACCCACCAACCAACTTGCGGACTGTTCACAATTTTTTAAAAATTAATAGGCAGAAAAATGTTAAAAACGTAACTTAGCGGTTTGTATAAATAATAGAAAAAAATGCTTTTTGAAGAATACACATATTTCAACTATAAATTTCCAGAGCCTCAATATTTGGGAGCTAAACATACCCATTTAGCTTGGATAAAGAAATTTATACCTAATAATTTTAATACTGCTATTGATGCTTTTGCCGGTTCTCAATCAGTGGCTTTCCTATTTAAACAAATGGGTTATAAAACAATTACAAATGATTTTTTAAACTTCAATAATCAAATAGGATTAGCTCTAATTGAAAACAAAAACACAAAACTAACTAATGAAGATTTGAAATTACTTTTTCAACCTGCTAAAAACAAAAAGGATTTTGAACTGATTGGGAATACATTCACAAATGTTTTTTTCGAAAAAGATGAAGCAGAGTTTTTGGATAATTTCAGGGCGAACATTCCTTTGATTGATAATTCAATAAAACAAGCCATTGCCTTTGCTGTGATTAATCGTAGCATGACAAGAAAAATCACAATGGGACATTTTGGGCATACTCAAGCATTAGTTTATGCAAGCGACCCCGAAAGAATAAAACGAAATAGGAGCTTGGTAAGACCAATAAAAGAAATTTTTGAAGAAATTTTACCAAAATACAACAATGCAATTTTTGACAACAAGCAGGAAAATCAGAGTTTTAATAAAAATATTTTAGAATTACTACCAACTCTTGAGAATATTGATTTAGCTTATTTTGACCCACCATATTGTGACAGTCACGCAGACTATCAAGGGTTTTACCATTTGCTTGAAACTTTCACGGAATATTGGAAGGATAAGGAATTTATAAACGGTATAAAACGATATGAACCACAACGTTTCAGCGGATTTGATAAGAAAAGAGATGTAATTAATTCATTCGAAAAACTTTTTGAACTTTCTGAAGAAATCCCCAATTGGCTTATTAGTTACAACAATCGCAGCTATCCAGGAATTAAAGAATTTGAAAAAATAATTTCAAAATATAGGGACTTAACGGTTGAAGCAAAAACATACCATAATGGCAGGGGTGGAAAAGGAAGCGTAGCAGGTAGTCAAGAAATTTTATTCGTTTGCAAACCAAAGAAAAACCATTTTATATCAACAACTCCTCAAGAACACATTGTTAAGCAAAGTATATAGTAATAATTATGAGAGAAATATTCAGAGAATTAAATACAGCATATAAAAACAACGAGTTTGAAATAATATTTGTTCACCAATATGGCAACTACTTTCTTAAACTTCGCTCCCTTTCTCGGACTGAAATATTAAGACAACTATCAGAAAGAGCAGAAATAAATATTGAAAATATTAAAGGCAGACAACTCTTTGAACATTTGTTTTGCCAAAATATTCCAGAAGAAACCATTAACGATTTTATTAGAGATGTTTACCAACTGGAAAGAGCAGAGAGAATTGGTAACGAAGAAAATCTTTACATACAGTTATTTCGCTTGACTGTTTTTAGTTGGGGTGGTTTTTATCAGAATGCTGTTGAGCAAACAATCGTCAATAATTATGTAAAGAAAATTCGTGACTATAATCAGTTGCTCAATAGCATTGACAATGATTTAGCGCCACGATTAAAAAGTTATGTTTTGTGTTCGTGGTATAATCACTGGTCATCCATACTTATTGAAGATATGTTCAAAGACCATGAAGATATTCTCCCTGCTGTTGGGCTTGTGAAAAAAGTTGATTTCTTCTGGAATGATTTCCCTTTTGATTTAAAGGTTACTTACTTCCCTGATGGTTTTATGAAAGCGAAAAGGCAGCAAAGAAAATTAAGACCTGAACTTACAGAATTGAAAGCATTTGCAAGACAGAATAACATCAACTATGACCGCAATGCAACTGACGATGAAATATTTCAAGAACTTATATTAAGAATAACTGAAAGTCCAAATCAAGTATCAAGAGATTTCATTGCTGCGTTACATCGGACAAGACGAGAAATAATTGATGACACAATTGCAAATACACAAGAATTAATTGTTTGGTTTTATGAGAATCAAGGAACGAGAAGGTTTGATGCTGCTAACAGATTCTTCATTGTTCTCATTGACCGAAATAATCTTGAAGATAGTTGGAAGCTAAAAAGAAACAGAGAAATTCTAAGCTCTCAAATCAATGATTTTCTGAATGCAAACAGAGAGATTGACTTCAACCAGTTACAACTGAATTTTAATTGGGAAGGGGAAAATTATCAAAGCTATGCGACTTGCTTATTCATCATTAGAGAATAATTTGCTAACGCATTTGTAAGCACATTTAAAAACCGCTTAAGCCGACGCTCAGACCAAAGTTTTTAAAGGGCTTCCAAAGCCAACACAAGGACAGATTGACATTGCAGCAAAAATTGAAGACAATACAATGCAGACAAGGGTCGGCCAGTTGCTAACAGCGTGTAGCTTCAATTGCCGAAACAGTGCAGGTTTTAGTGTTTTTACAGTTAATAAACTTTTGTGTAATTTGACAGGGCAACGCTTTTAAGTCGGCATGTAAATACCGGGTGAAAAGTGCACAACTCTACCGGTACTTTCACTGACAGGACTATCATATTCAAGGTTGGAAACGCAATAAAATTTACCCTGACTTTATTGGAGCCGACAAACAAGAAAGCAAAGACAACTGCGGAGCAGTGTACGAATTGCCACGACCTTAAAGTCATGGCAATTTATAAACAGATAGTTGCAGAACTTTAGTCCAGGTAAATCTTTTAAATTTTTATACGGCGCGTCAATGAAGCGCATTTATTGTGTAAGTTTGGAAAGTTCAAATGCAATGTTATGAAATTCCTTACACTCCTTATACTCTCTAACCTTTCGGTTTACCTTACATATTCACAAATACAGCCGCCACCCGCTATATCGCCATTTCGGTTGAAGGTTGACAATTGGCAGATGGATCAGGGTTTGCCTGTAAATTCTATCCTTACATTGGGACAAACAGCAGATGGATGGTTGTTTTTGGGAACCGAAGAAGGACTCGTCAGATTTGATGGAAATACCTTTAAAACGATGAACAAGTCTGTAATCCCCGAATTGAACGTGAATTTTATCAGCGCCCTTCTGGGAACCCGCGATACCAGTCTTTGGATTGGAACCGAAGGCGACGGACTGATCATGTTGAAAAACAAGAAGTTTATCAGACTTAATAAGTCCAATGGATTATCAGATGATCGCATTTTTGCCTTGTCTGCCGATTCAAGCGGCGGAATATGGGTTGGAACATCGGGATGCGGCGTAAATTATTTGAAAGATGGCAAAATAACTAAGTATGATACAGCAAACGGACTTGCCTGTAATTACATCCGTTCGATTGTGATTGACGCCAAAGGCAGGATTTGGATTGGAACACAAAAAGGGCTTTCGGTAATCGTAAACGGAAAAATTCAAAATTATTTTTCCAGAGATGGACTTTCTGATGATTTCATTGAATCTCTTGCCATTGACAAAGACCAGAATCTATGGATTGGCACAAAAAGCGGCGGGCTGAATTTGTTCAAACAGTGTAAGTTTTCAGTTTACACCATGAAAGACGGACTGACAAACAATGCCGTTACAGCGCTTCTTTTCGACGCTAATGAAATATTATGGATTGGAACCAATGGCGGTGGAATTACAAGGATGATGAATGGGCAATTCTATCCATTTACTACGAAAGAAGGTCTTTCGAGTGACCTTATTGTTACTTTGTTTGAAGACAGGGAAGGAAATATATGGGCAGGTTCTTCCGGATCCGGAATAGACCGGATTAAAAGGAAACTTATTCAAACCATATCCGGTAAGGAAGGATTGCCGGGAGATGTTATTCTACCGATTTTTGAAGACCATGCCGGGGTTTTATGGCTCGGCGTTGCCGGAAAAGGGCTTAACAGACTGGAAAATGGGAAAGTACAAACCTTTACCCCAAAAAATGGACTTCCTGAACAATTGGTACTCGCCATTACCGAAGATTTGGATAATACAATCTGGGTAGGTACAGCAGGCGGCGGTCTCACAAGTTTTAAAAATGGAAAATTCACCACCTATACAAGTATTAACGGGCTGTCAAACAATGTAGTTACTGCGTTACATTTCGACAGATCAGGTGTTTTATGGGCAGGAACCAAGGGAGGTGGAATCAATCGTTTTAACAATGGCAAATTTTCAACATTTATGGCGCGGGAGGGACTTTCAAATGATAATGTTACCTGTATCCTTGAAGACAGAAAGAAAAATTTATGGGTTGGAACTGAAAGCGGTTTAAACAGAATCTATGATAATAAAATCACCGTTGTTAACCAAAAAAACGGATTATCCGACGATTACATCTTGTCTTTGTATGAAGATCGGGAAGGAAACTTGTGGTTTGGAACTGCTGCGAATGGATTCAACCTTTTCAGAGATGGAAAGATCACTCAATTTACCACAAAGGATGGATTGATCAATGAAGTAGTCCTTAATATAATTGAAGATGATTTCGGGTATTTCTGGATAAGCTGCAATAAAGGAATATACAAAATCAAACGGCAGAATTTATTGGATTTCGCCGATCTAAAAGTAAAATCACTGAACCCCGTTTCGTATGGAAAAGCCGACGGCATGGCAACAATCGAATGTAATGGAGGCGTTTCGCCTGCCGGTTGCAAAACCCGCGACGGAATGCTGCTATTTCCAACGATGAGAGGAGTAGCCATTATTGATCCCGGTTTGATGAAAACGGTTTCTTCATGTTTCTCCCCGGTTTTCATTGAAGAATTCCTCGTTGATGGACAGGCTGTAAAAATAACTTCCCCTTTGTCTATTCCATCATACTCCAACCGACTTGAATTCAGGTATGCAGGATTGAATTATACTAATCCTGAGAAAATAAAATATCGGTGCATGTTGGTAGGATTCGACAAAGACTGGGTTGATTGCGGTTTACAAAGAAGCGTTTATTATACAAACATTCCCGGCGGCGATTATAAGTTTATTGTGATGGCTTCAAATGAAAGTGGTTTATGGGATGAAAACTATTTTGCTGAATTGAAATTTCATCTGAAACCTCCATTTTTCCGCTCCTTTCTTTTTTATCTGATTGTAGCAATCTTTTTTTCTCTCCTTCTGTTTTTTGGCGTCTACTATTTCCTTATTCGGTTTCAACGCAATAAACTCAAACTGCTTGTTGAAGAGCGCACCTATGAACTGCGCCAGAAAATGATTTCTCAAAAACAAACGCAGGAAAAATTGCAGCAAACCAATGCCGAATTGTTAATTGCGAAAGAGCAGGCTGAATCTGGCGACCGCCTGAAAACGTCTTTCATGAATAACATATCACACGAAATTCGTACGCCTTTGAATGGCATCATCGGTTTTAATCAATTATTGTCAGATCCGGAATTAACCCCGTCTCAAAGAGAACATTACCTTTCAATTGTAAAATCAAACAGCGCCCGGCTGATAAACACAGTAACCGATTATATGGATATTTCACTGCTCGTTTCGAGAAATCAAAAGATGCTGAAAAAACTGTTTGCCCCCGGCGATTTGCTCGAAGAGATTTATTACAAGTTCCTGAAACAGTGTCAATCCAAAAACCTGACTTTAACTATTATAACCGCGCCTTTAACAAATAAATTACAAATCAACTCCGACCCTGAATTGCTTACCAAGGTGTTACGACATTTAGTTGACAATGCAATTAAGTTTACAAATCAGGGTTCAATTTCTTTTGGTTTCGAGGAAAAGGATAGCGATCTGAAATTTTTCGTAAAAGATACAGGCGTCGGTTTTAAAAAAGAATCGCAGGCAAACATTTTCGACTCATTTATGCAGGGAAATCCATCCGATACACGCGGATACGAAGGCAGCGGGCTGGGATTGTCAATAGTAAAAGGAATTGTGGAACTGCTTGGAGGCTGCGTATGGCTTGAGACAGAAATAGACAAAGGTTCTTCAATCTTTTTTACAATACCGGTTGAAATAACTGCCGACGAACAACCTGTTTTTCAAAAGACCGTAGCAAATTTACCAGGTAAACCCATTATCCTCATTGCAGAAGACGAAGAATCAGGCAGACTTCTCCTGGAACGGATACTACAGAAGAAAGAGGTAGAATTACTCATAGTTGCTGACGGACAACAAGCCGTTGACGCCTGCTGCCAGAACCCAATGATTTCTCTTGTTCTAATGGATTTGAAAATGCCGACCATGGACGGTTTTGTTGCCACCGAAATGATAAAAGCCTTCCGCCCCGACCTGCCTGTTATCGCAATTACCGCTTATGCCCTGAGCGGCGATGAAAACAGAGCTTTTGACGCCGGATGTGATGATTATATCGCCAAACCTTTTGATATGGAGGCTTTATTGAAAAAAATTAATAAACATGGGTTGAACCTCTGACGACAACTTGAAAAAAGATAAAACCAGGTAGCGACCCTGTCGGCGTCGCAAAATTGGTAAAGGAATACGACATTGCGCTCAATGCTGTGCCGGGTTTCATGGGATTTCAAACGCTGAAAGCCATAATTGGCTATGAATACAAGACTGTTTTTTTCTCCGATAGATGTAATCGAAGAATACACGCGCCCGGCACGCTAAATTGAAAATGGCAAATTCTGTAATGCAGGCGATGGAATTTCCGTTCCTGAGTTCGTTGGGAAACAGCCTGAATGTGTATCCTATATGATTAATGGCTTGAAAGACATCGGCGTAGTTTAGGGAAAGTATTAACACTTTTGCATGATGATTTATAATGAAATACAGAACCTATTGAAAACAACGACGGCAATTCTGATTTTTATTTCGTTTCCTTTGTTTGTTTTTTCCCAGAACCCGATGCTCCCTCTGGAGAAAAACGGCTATCAAAAACTCACCTCTTATGCTGAATTAACAACTTTCATTAAGGAGCTTGATTCAAAATCGGATTTGGTGAAAGTTGAAAAAATCGGACATTCGGTTGAATGGAGAGATCTTTATGCTCTGATGTTTTCTGCGACGGAATTTGGGAGAGATTCATCAAAAATAAAAGTACTTGTGTTTGCGCAACAACATGGCAACGAACAATCGGGGAAAGAAGGGGCTTTGCTGCTTGCTCAAACCTTGCTGAAACCTGAAAACAGGTATCTTTTCGATAAGATTGATTTTGCGCTGGTTCCCCAAATGAATCCCGATGGTTCAGAGGCAAATAAAAGGCGGAATGCCAACGGAATGGATCTGAACCGCAACCATCTGATTCTTACCGAACCGGAAACGTTTGCATTACATGCTTTTTTTGACAAATATCTTTTTGAGGTAACCGTAGATGTGCATGAGTATTCGCCATACAGTGAGGCATGGAAAAAATACGGGTACCGGAAAAATTCCGATATTACAATTGGCGGAACAACCAACGTGAATGTTTCAAAAACAATCAGGAAATTTTCCGACGAAAATTATCTTCCTTACATTTTGAAATACCTGAACGACCGGAATTTCTCTTCCTTCGAATATTGTCCGGGAGGACCGCCTGAGATTGATTATATCAGGCACAGCACTTTTGATATCAATGACGGACGGCAGAGTTTCGGGATACAGAATACATTTTCTTTTATCCAGGAAGGGATGAACGGCAAGGACGACTCCATTGAAAACATCAGGCGTCGCGCAGAAGGGCAGATGACCGGTATGCGCGGGATGCTTGAGTACGTTTATCTTCATAAAGATAAGATCAAAGAAATTGTTACCGACGGCAGAAAAAAACTGATTGCCGGTATTCCCGGTGAAGAAATTTCTATTCAATCGGAACACGTAAGGAACGGCAAGAAACTAAACATCCCGCTGCTTTCCTACTTTTCGGGCAAAGATTCAGTTGTCACGGTAAACGATTATCGCCCGGTTGTAAAAACTTTGTATAACGTTAAAAAGCCGGTTGGCTATTTGATTCCGGGGGACCGGCAGGAAGTCGCGGCGTGGGCTGCCAACCAATCGCTGAAACTGACATTATTTAAAGATACGGGGGTATATAAAATAGAATCATATCTGATCAACCGTGTTGATTCCATTGATTTTGAAGGCGACATTGTTGCAAATCCCGAGGCGGTTGCCATGAAATTTCCGATAACAATCAAAGATAATCAATGCTATTTCCTTTCCACCGCTCAATTGAAAGGCAACATGATTGTTTTAGCATTAGAGCCAAAGTCAATGCTTGGGCTGGCAACATATCCGAAATTTGCCGGACTGCTAAATGGCTGGGAGTCATTCCCTATCCTTCGCGTAATTGAAAAATAGACAGATACTATATTGTTCCACTTTCATTAAAACAAAGAATATGCGCATAGAAAGAATTGAACTTCGCCACGTTAAAATGATTTTGGTTAGCCCTTTTGTAACTTCGATGGGAACCGAGTATGATGAAGAGCACATTATTGTGCGGGTTGATGCGGAAGGCGTTACCGGCTGGGGCGAAAGCGTGGCAGAAGGCACGCCGTTTTACTCCTACGAAACCGTGCCGACAGCCTGGCACATCCTGAAAGATTTCTTGATGCCCGCCGTGTTGGGAAAAGAGATTCAAAGCGTGGATGAGGCGATAGCGGGTTATGCTAAGGTTCGCGGACACATGATGGCAAAAGCCGGCATTGAAGCCGCTATCTGGGACGCTTTTGCCAAAAGCAAAGGAATTTCACTTTCACAGATGCTTGGCGGAACCCGGAAAAAAATTGACGTCGGGGTAAGTATCGGCATCCAGGATTCGGTAGCCGTCCTCATCAAAAAGGTTGAAGGATATCTTTCCGAAGGATATAAAAGGATAAAGATCAAGATTGCCCCGGGACTTGATCTTCAATTTGTGGAAGCCCTGCGTAATGTGTTTCCGGGCTTAGCGCTACAGGTTGACGCCAACTCGGCTTACACACTGGAAGACATCGGAATTTTCAAAAAGATGGATAATTATAATTTGTTGCTGATCGAACAGCCACTTGGTTATGAAGATATTTTCGATCATTCAAAACTGCAGCGCGAACTGAAAACCCCGATTTGCCTCGACGAAAGTATCCATTCGCTCGACGATACCCGTGCAGCCATCGAACTCGACAGTTGCCGTATCATCAACATCAAACCAGGGCGCGTGGGCGGGTTTACCGAATCGAAACTCATCCACGATTATTGTGCCTCGATGAACATACCGGTATGGTGTGGCGGCATGCTAGAATCAGGGATCGGCAGGGCCGGCAACGTTGCGTTGGCTTCGCTTTCCAATTTCACCCTTCCGGGCGATATTTCGGCCAGCAAACGGTATTACAAAGAAGATATCGTGGAGCCTGAATTTGTGGTCAATCCCGATGGGACCATGGATGTTCCCATCAAACCGGGAATAGGCGTTGAAGTTAACATGCGTGCGCTCGACAATGTGACGGTTAGAAGCATTGCCCTGAAAATTTGACAATGAATCCTTATTCCTTTTGCCCATGTAAAGAGCTTTACCCCAACTTGCACCCCTGTGGCTGTAACTTAGCCTGTGTCGGTGGCGTAATTATTTCAATTGACTGTTTCGGGTAACACGGATTTTTTGACAAATTGGTACTGTTTATAGCCTAACCTGGACAAGACAGAACAAAACAGGGAAAACATTTAACTAACCGATTCTGAAGATTTATTGCTAATTGCTGATAATTTTTCGGTACATAAAGACAAGGATGTCAAGGAATGGCTCAATCATAAAAGGAAGGTTAAACTTCATTTTACCCCAACGTATTCATAGTGGTTAAATATAGTTGAGATATGGTTCAATATTTTAACAAAAGACGTGGTCAAAGGTGGTATCTGGAAATCATCAGATCAACTGGCTGACCAACTAATGGAGTATGTTGATACATATAATAAAACAAGAGCGAAGCCATTTGAATGGACTTATACAGGCAGCCCATTGAAAATATAGTTTACTTTGTTTAGAGCCCCATCCACTATACTTTCTAAGGTGCCACGGAATTTCGAGTGAAGGCCTTTTAGCGGTGTCTCCAATTTTTTATTGTTAAAATTAAAACCAATATTCATCGAATAAATAATTCTCTGTTGCCCCTTCTATATTCATTTTGGATAATCTTTGAATATCCCAAATTATGAGGAATTTGTAATTATTATTCATACAATGTTGTTTTAAACCAGGAAAATTTTTCAATATTAACGAATATTCACAATTCAACAACATTTCCCGATTACGATTAAACCAAAATTCAAAGTTGCTTTGACAGGAAATTGACGATTGGCGCCTTTCAAATGTGCCTATTCTTTGGCTTCACTCAAGGCTTGCGATTCAATGTCAGCAGATATCCTAAAGTTCGTTTGTTTTATCTTTCCAGGAAGTGGTTTAATGGAAGGGATTAATCCTAATAGTTTTGCTTTAATAATTACGCCAATTGTTCCGGTGAAGGGTATTTCAAGACGTTCAGCAATTTTTCGTGCTTTGTAATCGTCCAAAATTAAAGAACAATTGGGTGTTTCAAGAGCCAATGCAATAGCGCTTGATTCTCCTTTGTCGATTTGCATCTCTAAAAGCTGTTGCCGATATTTGTTAAAATGATAAAACAACTTGTATCTGAAATAATTGTTTTAGGCATTGGCTACATCCTTAGCAAGGTCTGAGGCTGGAAAATTAAATATAGAAACATTGTAGCTCCCCAATAATTCAGCAAATGTCCGTTTTGTCAATCCAGCTAATTCTGCTGCTTGTCCGAGTGAAAGTTTGCCAAGTTCATAAAGCCTTGTCGCAACAAGCATAGCAAGGTCTTTGTTTTCCACGTCTAAGCTGTCGGGTATGTTAAGTGTCAAGGTTTTCATGAGTCATACATTAAACTTTAATTGTCAAATGTACTACTTTTTACAATTCTAAAATGTTTTCAAGATGTTTACCTTTGTGTTACAATCCTTGATTTTATTGAAGAGGGAATGATAAGAAAATTTCTTTCGATATTTTTTAGTTTAATATACGTAACGAGCGTACTTTCACATATTGGCTCCGGAACCGTGTCCGGAAATACAGCATCGAAATCGAGGAAAAGGATCAGACTCCCGAATAGATCCAGGAACTCAATGAAAAGCAGAGCCTTTATAACCTGACTGAATTTGCCCGGCAATATATTTAAACGATCCTTCATAAATCATCGGAAGAGAAATCCATCGGAATGTCATATTTCCGTGAGCGGGGCATGCACGATGAGCTGGTGAATAAATTCCAGTTGGGGTTCATCCCGGGGAAATGGGAGACTTTTTCGGAACATGCCACCAAATATAGTTGCAAGAAGAAGTATCTCGTCAAGACGAGCCTTTCGTATGAAAAGGAGAACCGGCTCATCGTCCACGAAATGGGGTGGATCGTACCCCGGTAGCGTTTCACCAGCAAAATAAACCCGTAAATATCATTTATCTAACCGGGGGATTTTCCGTTGCCTCGCTGATGCAATCATTTACAATCTTCAGGATATTTTCCATCTTCGCAGGATCATTTCTTGCGGCATCGTCAAATGCCGTGTGATATTCATCCGGAAATCCTGCATGAAAAGTAATGATTGGAACTTTCCGGGCGGCAAATGGTCCGTAATCGCTTCCCGAATAGCCGGTAACGTCCCAAAGTTCAAGCACAAAGGGTTTTTCCAGCTTTGAATTAATGGTTTTGGCAATGGTTCTCAGATCTTCATTGGCGGTCATAGTTCCAATGCTTAGTTGCCTGCCGGCTTTATCCTCCGGAGCGCTGCGCGAAATCATATCAAGATTGACCACCAGCGACACATTATTTGGAACAATCCGCGAATTCCGGGCAAAGTATGAACTCCCCAGTTTTCCTTTTTCTTCGCCGGTCCAGGCGGCAAAAATGATGTTACAGCGAGGTTTTTCCTTGTGATCCGCCCAAACTTTAGCGAGGGCAAGCACCCCGGCAACACCGGAAGCGTTGTCATCGGCGCCATTGAAAACCTGCCCCTTTCTAACGCCAAGATGATCATAATGCGCCCCTACAATGATATTCCGGCTGGTGTCGCTTCCGCGGATTATGCCGAGAACATTCTGGATAATGATCTCTTCGGATTTTACGGCAATCGAAAACCTGACTTTTTTTCCCTGCATCGGCGCTGAAGCGATTGAAAGGTAAAGAGCGGCATTTTTTTCAAAGCCTGCCAGATCTATACCGGAACCGTCCAGAAGCTGAAGGGTAGCGTCATTTCCAGTCATAAAACAGGGAATTTGCAATTTCCCGGTATCTCCGGGTAAATAATGCCGGAAATTATTGTCATCATCTTCAGTAAAAGCAGAGTTCTGTGCGCTGTTCAAAACTTTAGGGTCAACATAAATCACTGCCAGGGCGCCATGTTTCTCAGCGGTTTTCAGTTTCTTTTTCAATGAAGCGAAATCTTCCCCAAAAGAGTTGCCCAGCTTTTTCCAGGCAGCGGAGGTTGTATCGGCATTACCGGGATATCCATCCAGAACCATGACGATTCGGTTTCTGACATCCTTCCCCGCGTAGTCATCATAACCTTTACCGGGAGCTTCAATTCCATAGCCGGCAAAGACTACCATTGCTTCCGCTTCCCTGCCAAACGGAACCGGATCGGTTTTATAGTCGGCGCCGGGAGCGAAAATGAGAAGAGATTCGCCTTCGGAAGAATTCCGGATCAACGCCAGTGAAGATTTTTCAACCTGACATCGGATCATTTTGAAATTTTGCAAATAGGTCACACCCGTTTTCCGCGAAAAACCTGAATCATTTTTCAAAGCCGCATCGCCATAAGGCATGAGACCGTTCAACTGCATCATTGAGGCAATGTAGTAGGAAGCCATCAAAGCGCCATTGGTTCCGGTTTCACGACCCTCCATCCAGTCGGAGGCGAGGAAGGATATGACGCCTTCAAAATCATTTCTGACAGGAGCCGGAACAGCGTTGGATATGCTTTGGGCTGTGAGGGATGTGAGTGAAACCCAGAAACAAAGGGTAAATACGAACGACCTTCTCATGTGAAAAAAGTATTGATAAAAATGAAAGAAAATCCGGTCGGACTTCCTGATTAACTTTTCACGATCTTTCCCATAGCCATCAGGTGAACGATATTGAAATTTGGTTCCAGCAAAAGCAGATCAGCGTCGCAACCTTCGCGGATGCGACCTTTACCTGCTAATTTCAGTATATCCGCCGGGTTGGAGGTGGCAACTTTCAGCGCAATATCCAGTGGAATCTGATCTTCCAGAACTGATTCTTTGATCTCCCGTAAAATAGATGATGGAAGTCCCATGTCAATTTTTACGAGTCTTCCTTCCGAATCGAAACAGGGAAGAGAGCCGCACCCGTCGGATGTAAATGTGATATGATTTATCGGAACTCCTGCTTCTAAAAGTTGTTTCAGAGCCACCGATGGTTTTATCTCACAATCGGGGTCATAAGGATAGGAACTGGCGGTAATGTCGACATAGCCTTTTTTCCCATATTCTTTGGCGTCTTCAAAAATGTAAGGATTTCGGTTGCAATGGGTTGGCACGAACTGCTTGTAGCCCATTTCGGTGGTTGCAACTACATCGTGCAACGGTCTGAAAGGATCTTTGGCGTCTCCCATGTGTATATTGACGATTCCGGCTTTGCCGCCTATCATTCCGGCAACGCGCGCATGGGCTGTAATCCGCGCCAATTCAGCCACTGACGGCACAGAGGAGCGGTGGTCGGAGATGGCTATCTCTCCTACCCCTATGATCTCTTCGAAGAGTGCAATATCTTTCGCGATATCGCCCGTGATGGTGGGCGAGGGAACCTGGTAGGCTCCAGTGTACATCCATGCGGAAACGCCAAGCGCCCGTAGCGTTTTAACCTTCATCAACACACTTTCAACTGTGCGGGTTATACCGTCGGTGCCAAGACATCCGATTACAGTGGTAACGCCGCCATCGAACATCATACTCAACTGGAGTTCGGGCATCCGGCTGGCTGGACCGCCTTCGCCGCCTCCGCCGGTAATATGGACGTGGCTGTCAATAATGCCGGGAACAAGCCAGAGTCCTTCGCAATAAATAATATCCACCTTTGCCCCCGGCGGAGGTTCAAGTTGATCGCCAATAGAAAGGATACTTTTTCCACCCGTAAGAACATCCTTTATTCCGAGGAACTCCGGACTAAAAATCTGCGCATTTTTAAACAGTGTCAGCATGATATTTGATTTAGCTGCAAATTTGAGAAAAAATGATGGTTGTTCCTGTCAGAGATAGTTAATTTTTTAACTTCGCATGAACAATCAGTTTCTTCCAATCAGTTAATTTGACAGGTTTGATAAAGCCACTTCTCTCAAGCTCAATTGAAAAAAATGAATAAATTCCCTCCTCAAATAATTGCCTTATTAGTCCTTCTATCGTTTAATTCTTACAGCCAATCATTATACACAGGCAGCCTTGTAATTGTTGGTGGAGGACTTGAACCTACCAACAAAAATATTTACAACGAACTGATCGAACTTGCCGGAGGAACCGAAAAAGCCTCTTTCGCAGTAATACCCTCAGCGAGCGGCGTCGCAATGCAGTCGTACATGAGTTTCCGGAATATCCTGATTTCATATCGGATTAAACCCGAAAACATTCATTTGATCAACATTGCCATGATTGACGATGACAGCACAAAAGCTGTGAATGAATCGGAATGGAAGAACAACGGAAACGACTCCAGCCTTGCCCGCATTGTAAGATCGTGTTCGGCTGTATGGTTTACGGGCGGCGACCAGAGTCGAACCATGAAAACCCTGCTCATGCCTGATGGCAGGAAAACCGCCGTTCTTGAAGCTGTTTGGGATGTTTTCAGGTTGGGCGGCGCGGTGGGCGGCACTAGCGCCGGCGCTGCGATAATGAGCGAGGCAATGATTGGCGGAGGCAATAGCCTTGCCGCGCTAACTCATGGCGTTATTACGGATTATAGCGGAGATGATTTTTCTGAAAGCGCTGGCGTGATGATGTCGAAAGGTTTAGGATTTTTTCCTTATGGAATCGTGGATCAGCATTTTAATCAAAGAGTCCGGATCGGAAGGCTTATAGTTGCTCTTATGTATGAAAAAAACAGATTTAACTTGGGATTTGGCGTTGACGAGAATACTGCGCTGATCTATCTTGGGAAGCAAAACCTTGTGAAAGTCGCCGGCGCTTCGAGCGTTACCATCATCAAAACCGCCGACGCCCGTATTTCTTACATCCAGAAGCTGCCGGAAATTAAAAACCTTCTGGTCAGTTCATTGGATAATGGCGATACTTTTGACCCAATAACAGGAATCATAACTCCAGCAGGAGATAAAAAACCTACGCGAGGAAACGAATATTACAACGTTAAAAATCCGGGACAGGCAGGAATTTTCTCCAGCAATTCCGCCAGTTTCCATGACCTGATAACCATCAATCTGATAGATAATAAGGGAGCCGATACTGTTCATAATCTCAGTTTTTTTGATGAAAGCACAGGATTTCAGGTCACTTTATTTAAAATGCCGTTAAGCGCTGGTTTTTATTGCGACCGGCAAAATGAGGGCGACCGATATACCGTGACAAATATCAGGATGGACATCAGCCCTGTTCATATTTCAATAACGCCTTTTATAAAAAAAGAATACTAACCAAAGTCAAAACCCATGAAAAAAACGTACTATTTGTTGTTGCTGTTTACTATCATTTTGCAGAGACTGGTAGCGCAGGACATCCCGGTGAGCGGGATAATTACCTCGTCGGATGACAAATCGCCTCTTCCCGGAGTCACCATTCTGGTCAAGGGTACAACTCAGGGAACCACTTCCGACATCAACGGGAAATATTCACTTCTTGCGCCATCAAAAGGAATGCTGGTTTTTTCCTTTGTCGGAATGCAAACCCAGGAAATTTCCGTGAATAGCCGCAAAGTTATCAACATCAAGATGAGCGACCAGGATATACCGCTTGGCGAGCTGGTTGTGGTGGGCTATAGCTCTACCAGCAAAAAACTGATTTCAAGTTCAATAGAAACAGTTAATGAGGATGAAATCAAAAATATCCCAATCCGGACTCTTGATGGGGTTCTTCAAGGTCAAACTGCCGGGCTCACTGTAAGTACGCAATCGGGAACTCCCGGCGGTCAGAACATGATCAAACTCAGGGGAGGCAGTTCCATCAATGCCAGTAATCAACCGCTGATCGTCATTGACGGGATTCCTGCAATTACAGGGCAATATTCCCAGGTAGGCATGAGCGGACAGGAAATCAATGCCATTAGCGATATTAATCCAAATGACGTCGAAACAATGACCATTCTCAAAGATGCTTCCGCCACTTCGGTATATGGAGCGCGGGCTTCCAACGGAGTAATTCTTATCACTACCAAAAAAGGAAGCCGCGACAAGACCGATGTATCGCTGAACCTCAGCTATGGCTGGCAAACATTACCCAAAGACAGGATAATTCCAATGATGAGCGCGGATGATTGGAATGCCTACAAGGGAACAAATGTTAAGGGAATCAATACCGACTGGATGAGTGAGATCCTTCAGACGGCGCCCACGGCGAATACTGAACTTTCGGTGAGCTGCGGCAATGATAAATACCGGCTCTTCATCAGCGGTAACTATTATGACCAGGATGGCGTTGTAATGGGAACATCATATCAACGTTACAGCGGACGGATAAACGCGGACTATAAGATTTTGCCAAACCTCACTATCGGAGGCGGAGTTGGGATTACATACTCGAAAAACGCCAGGGTGGAAGGCGATGCGACTCTTAACGGTCCGTTGCCTAACGCAATGTCAATTCCTGCCATTTACCCGGTTTATGATACCAATGGACAGTACGACGAATCAATGTTTTACGCAAACCCTGTCGCCATTGCCAAAAATTCGATTAATAATGCCTTTACCAACCGCACTGCGGGAAATGCTTACGTCGAATATAAGTTCCTCGATGGGTTTACTTTCACATCAAAATTCGGGATTGACATATATAATTTACGGGAACACAGTTACGATCCAACAACTACCCGTCAGGGTAAAAAGTACAACGGACTCGGTATCGAAGGAACCAGTTATGCCAGTAATCTTACTACTAACAATGTTCTCCAGTATATAGCGAATATAAAGGAAAACCACAATATTGATATTTTGATCGGTCAGAGCTTTGAGAAATATTCAAACCGCACCACCTATATTGAAGGCATTAATTTTCCGAACGATAATCTCCAATACATGACTTCCGCCGGTATCATTCGCGCCGCTTCTGCAAAATCTCTTGACCGGGTTCTCAATTCCTTCTTCGCCCAAATCAAATACAATTATAAATTCAAATACATTTTCACTCTGACTGCCCGCGCCGATGGTTCCTCAAAATTCGGAAAAAATAACAAGTATGGTTATTTTCCCTCTGTATCCTTTGCATGGCGAATGTCGGAAGAGCCGTTTATTAAAAAAGTTAAATGGATTAACGAACTTAAGCTCAGAGCTGTTTACGGACTTACCGGTAATGACGGAATTTCCGATTTCGCCTCGCTGGGTCTTTATCAAGCCGGTTACAATTATGGGGGCGGTTCGGGCATTGCGCCTTTCCAGTTACCCAATCCTGACCTGAAATGGGAATCCACCACTCAAACCGGACTTGGTTTTGACGTATCGTTGTTTAAGAACAGGGTAAACCTGAATTTTGACCTCTATTACAATCATACCAAAGATCTTCTTCTTGACAGACCGATTCCAGCTTCATCCGGATTCTATATAATCTCATCAAACATCGGGCAACTTGAAAACAAAGGGATCGAGGTTGTGCTGAATACGGTGAATATTGACAAGGCATTCACCTGGACTTCCTCGCTCAACTTTGCGATGAACCGCAACAAGGTGCTTAGCCTATATGAAGGTCAACCTATACCGCCGCAGGGACGTGGCGGAAACGCTGTCCAGGTGGGTGAGCCTATCGGCATTTTCATTGGATACAAATGCCTTGGCGTTGATCCAACTACCGGCAATCTGGTTTATGAAGATCTAAACGGCGATGGAATCATCGGCGACGCCGACCTTACAAAGACCGGCGACCCTAACCCGGATTTCACAACTGGATTCACCAACGTTTTCGGCTATAAATCTTTTGAACTCTCCATTTTTCTCCAGGGAGTTTATGGTAATGAAATCTTCAACGGAACGTTGATATACCTGGAATCCGGAACCGGCGAGGACAACCAGACGGCACGGATGAATGGCAGGTGGCAAAAGCCAGGCGATATCACCCAGTTCCCCAGGGTAGGCGATTCCTATAAATCATCAAGATTTATTGAAGATGGTTCCTTCCTCAGGGTGAAGAATATCACGCTTAGCTACAACTTCAATAAAAAATGGATCAAACATATCGGCATGAAGTCGGCTAAAGTATTCGGCACCATCCAGAACCTCTTCACCTTCACCAATTATACCGGTATGGACCCTGAGGTAAACTATTACGGCGGTTCCAGCAACATAATTATTGGAACCGACTTCTTTACCTACCCGCAATCGCGCACCATTCTGGTTGGTTTGAGCTTTGTTTTTTAACCTGTAACGCTAAAAAAGATGAAAAAAATATCATATTTACTTATTGCAATTGCACTTGCGACAATCTCATGTAACAAGATGCTCGA
>JAPLDO010000250.1 GCA_026391715.1 Bacteroidota bacterium | reverse complement strand
GATACAGGAATTATTTTTGATTTTCGCAACCATAAACAGTTAGCCAAAGGTGTTCTCCGGTTACTGAACGATGAACCTTTGCGAAGAAGCCTCAGTTTAAATACGTTGGAAAAAATTATTTTTACCGCCTGGGAAAATTCTGCTGCGGCGCATGCAATGCTGTTTGAGAAAATTGCCGGCGATTCACTCAAGTTGAAGTATAATCTGCCTGAAGTCAACCTCGATCATCTTAAGCAAATGACGACCGATATCGGGATCATTCAGTTTTCCAAAGTAAATCAGCCTGATCTCGATTCCGGATACACACTCGATGATAATGCAAGAGCGCTTGTAGCGGCGTGCATGTATTATAAATGGTCGGGCGATGAGGCACAATTACCCGACATCCGAAAATATCTCAGGTTCATCAGGTATTGTCAGCAACCTTCGGGCGATTTTTTAAACTATGTTGACCGGAACCAAAATTTTACCGATCAAAATCAGGAAGTAAACCTGGAAGATTCCAATGGAAGGGCTGTTTGGGCGTTGGGATATCTGGTTTCGTTGTCCGACTTGTTGCCTGACAACCTTATTTCGTTAGCTGCAACAACCATCGGAAAAGCCATACATGGTTTTGATGCAATACATTCGCCAAGAGCCATGTCCTTCATCATCAAGGGTTTGTTTTACTATAACAGCGTTAAAAAGTCGGCAGAGAATCTTCGCCTGATTAGAATGTTGTCAAACCGATTGGTTCAAATGTACAAGCACGAATCTAACGAAAAATGGTCATGGTTTGAAAGTTATATGACCTACGCAAACAGCGCCTTGCCTGAGGCAATGTTATATGCCTGGTTACTGACCGGGGTAACTATTTATAAAGAAATTGCCCTGTCTTCTTTTGATTTTCTGTTGTCCCAAACTTTCAATGAAAACGGCATCGAAGTGATCTCCAACAAATCGTGGCTGAAAAAGGGCGGGAAAGCCGGACAATTTGGTGAGCAACCCATTGATGTTGCTTATACGATCATGACTTTAAGCAAGTTTTATGAAGTTTTCAATGATGAAAATTATCGCACTAAACTGGATACTGCCTTCAACTGGTTTTTGGGGAACAACCGATTAAATCAGATCATTTATAATCCTTGCACCGGCGGGTGTTACGACGGTCTCGAAGAAAACCATGTAAATCTCAATCAGGGTGCAGAATCAACAGTAAGTTATCTTATGGCAAGGTTAACCATGGAAGAGGCGACGAATCTTGTATGCGCCGATAAAATTCACATGCGAAAACATATCACGGCGCTGCGAAAATATAGAAAATGCGTTTATTCAACTGATTAAAAAATCAGCCTGCAATTTGAAGTTATATATAAAATATATGGTTAGCGCCCCGGTGCAAGATGGCGGTGAAAACAGTCTTAAAAGAACTCGGGCTGCATTTCATTCTGGTTGACTTAGGCGAAGTAGAGGTCATGGAGGATATTACAGATGAACAACGTTCAAAATTGTCCAGTTCTTTACGTAATTCAGGGCTTGAGTTAATGGATGATAAAAAAGCAATATTGATTGAAAAAATAAAAAAAATCATCATTGAAATGGTTCACTATTCGGATGAAATGATCAAAACAAATTTTTCTGATTTCCTGAGTGAAAAATTAAATCATGATTATACATACATGGCTAATCTGTTTTCAGTCGTTCAGGGAACCACCATTGAGCATTTTATTATTTCACACAAAATAGAAAGGATTAAGGAATTGATCATTTATGATGAGTTGACCATCACCGAAATTGCGTGGAAGATGAACTACAGCAGCGTAGCGCATTTATCCAATCAATTTAAAAAATTTACCGGACTTTCCCCTTCTCATTTCCGACAACTGAGGGATAAAAGGCGCAGTCCGATTGAAGATATTGGCAATTAAAAACTACATTTATGAAAGCAACTAATCCAGTGGATTTTCAATACGCGAGGAGTCTTATAGAGGCCAGTCTTGATCCATTGATTACCATCAGCCCTGAAGGTAAGATTACGGATATGAACGAAGCCCTGGCAAACATTACAGGTATGACGCGGGAACAGCTCACGGGCACCGATTTCTTCGATTATTTTACCGAACCTCAGAAAGCGCGAGAAGTATATCAGGAGGTTTTCTCAAAGGGTTTTGTAACCGATTACCCATTGACCATCCGGGATCATAAACTTACCGATGTATTGTTTAATGGTTCCGTTTATTTGAATGGGCGTGGAGAGGTACTTGGGGCTGTTGTTGTTGCCAGGGATATAACCGAGCAAAAAAGAGTGGCAACTGAATTGACTGAGGCTATTGTTTTCGCCGAATTGGCTACAGGACTTGCAGAAGAAGCAAAGGAAAAGGCTGAATGCGCCACCCAGATCGCTGAAAATGCGGTGAAGGCGAAACAGCAGTTTTTATCCAATATGAGTCATGAAATCCGGACTCCGATGAACGCGATCATCGGATTTACAAAGGTGCTGCTGAAAACTGATGTATCTTCAAAACAGAAAGAGTATTTAACGGCTATTAAAATGAGCGGCGATGCTTTAATCGTGCTCATCAATGATATTCTCGATCTGGCGAAGGTGGATGCAGGAAAAATGGTCTTTGAGCAGGTCCCCTTCAAAATGGCGCTTTCAATATCGGCGATGATCCATCTTTTTGAAACTAAAATTCAGGAGAAAAATCTCGAACTGATAAAAGAATATGATGTAAGAATCCCGGATGTGTTGGTTGGGGACCCGGTTCGCCTGCACCAGATTATCATAAATCTGGTGAGCAATGCGGTAAAGTTTACGACCAAAGGCAAAATTACGGTCAGTGTCAATTTATTGAGCGAAGATGAAGGGACAGCCACCATTGAATTTGCAGTTAAGGACACCGGGATTGGCATTCCGGGAAAAAAAATAGGGAAAATTTTCGAAAACTTCCAGCAGGCTTCCAGCGACACCTCCAGGTTGTATGGCGGGACAGGTTTGGGGCTTGCCATTGTCAAACAATTGCTGGAACCACAGGGTGGAAGCATCAGGGTGAAAAGCAAAGTTGATGAAGGCTCAACCTTCAGTTTCATTTTAACTTTTCAAAAAACAAAAGCCGACGCCGAAACAGAAGCTGATATATTGGAACTGGACCTGGAAATAAAAAATATTAAGGTTTTGGTCGTTGAGGATATCCCCCTCAATCAGTTACTGATGAAAACACTGCTCGATGATTATGGTTTTGAGCGCGATATTGCAGCCAACGGAAAAATTGCAGTTGAAAAATTGCGAAACAAATCCTACGACATTATTTTAATGGATTTGCAGATGCCTGAAATGAATGGGTTTGAAGCGACAGAATACATACGCAACACAATGAACTCTCAAATTCCAATTATCGCCCTAACCGCAGATGTAACTACGGTTGACCTGGCAAAATGTAAATCAGTCGGCATGAACGATTATATTGCAAAACCTGTTGACGAAAGGTTATTATATAGCAAAATTGTAGGGTTGGTCAAAAAGCCTTCACAGATACAATTAAGTCATAAAGAAGAAATTGATAATTCAGAAACTAAAAAATCCAAATGTATAGATTTGGATTATCTGATCACCCGGACCAAATCCAATCCGATATTGATGATGGAGATGATTTCGCTCTATCTTGAACAAACCCCGCCGCTGGTTAGCCTTATGAAACAAAGTATGCATGATAAGGACTGGAATTCATTGTATTCCTCTGTTCATAAAATGATTCCCTCTTTTGCAATCATGGGCATCAGCATTGATTTCGAAAACATGGCAAAAAAAGTACAGGAATTTGCAAGTACACAGAAACAAGCGGAGGGGATTCAGGATTTGGTACTTCAGCTTGGAAATGTGTGTACCCAGGCTTGCAGTGAGTTGAAAGAAGAATTCAAAAGGATAAAAAATGCCAGCTTATGAAAACCGAAAAAAAAATAAAACTATTCCTGGTTGATGACGATGTTGTATTTTTAAAATCGTTGGAAATCGAATTTCATCAGCATGCTGATTTTTCAATTGAAACGTTTGCTACAGGCGAACTTTGCATGACAAGAATATCTCAGAACCCTGATGTCATTATCCTCGATTATCTTCTCGACGGGATTGATATAAACGCGATGAACGGCATTGATACTCTGGATAAAATAAACGCATTCAATCCGGAAATTCCTGTGGTGATGCTCTCTGCCCAGGATAAAATTGATGTGGCAATCAACTGCATGCATCACAAGGCATTTGATTATGTAGTAAATAGTGAAACAGCCTTTCTTCGTCTCCAGAAAATCATCACAACCATCTTCCAGGGAAAAAAAATGAAGAAGGAACTGGACTGGTATATGGAGCGGATGTAGTATCTATGTACCAGGGATTAACCAGCCGTCAGGCAGCAGAAAAGCTACTTACCGAAGGCAGCAACAGCCTTCCGTCGTCGAAACCCAGGAATTTTTTCACCATCGCGCTCGGGGTTGTAAAAGAACCCATGTTCAT
>JAPLDO010000108.1 GCA_026391715.1 Bacteroidota bacterium | reverse complement strand
CCCTCCCCAAAAAAAGGGAGGGGGAGGGGGCGTATCAACGGTTTTTGGTTCATTATGCAAGTGTAGAATTGACAAGAGAAAGCACAAGAATTTGGACCAACTTTATTAGCGCGATCTCCTCCTCCCTTTTTTGGGGAGGGGGTTGGGGGGTGGGGTCATTTTATCCGGTAGGGACATGCCATGGCGTGTCCCTACACCATGCCTAATTCCAACCTCCATCAATTCACTATTTTTTCTTTCAGATCGGTGAAACCGGTAATGTTTTCTTAAAACGGATTACTTATCATTCTGCTGTTGCAAGGATCGAAAATTTCGTTATTCAATTGGGACATTGCGCAAAGGCAGAGGTGGATTTGAAAGCCACCTCAACCCCAGGCCCCTTCTCCTTGGAGGAGAAGGGGAGGAAAGGCGTAGCAAAGGTTTTCGGGTAATTATGCAGGCGCTGAATTGGCGGGAGAAAACAGAGTTAGTCCCTCCATTTTTGGGGAGGGATTTAGGGAGGGGGCGTGAATTAGCAGGAGAAAGCCTATCAGTCGCCTCCCGAAAAAGATTCAAATCGCTCCCAGTTTTTTCCCCACCTTTTTGAACTTATCCAACGCAAAGCCGATCTGCTCCATCGAATGAGCCGCGCTTATTTGCACACGAATGCGCGATTTTCCCTTTGGTACAACCGGGTAATAGAAACCGATTACATAAATTCCCTCTTCCAGCAATTCGTTGGCAAAATCCTGCGAGAGTTTGGCGTCGTTGGGAAGATGTCCGAAAAGAACAGGTACGATGGGATGGATACCGGGTACAATGCGGAAACCCGCCTGCTCCATACCACTTCTGAAAAGCTGAGTATTTTCGAATAGTTTGTCGCGAAGCGCGGTAGTCTCCGAAAGCATTGTCAGCACTTCCAGGGTAGCTCCTGTTATAGCCGGAGTAAGTGTGTTTGAAAAGAGATATGGACGCGAGCGTTGTCGCAGAATTTCTACGATCTCTCTTTTTGCTGAGATGCAACCGCCCGAAGCGCCGCCAAGCGCTTTTCCAAAGGTAGTGGAAATGATGTCAACCCTTCCCTGGGCGTTGCAGTGTTCAATGGTTCCACGTCCGGTTTTACCAACAAACCCTGTGGCATGTGAGTCGTCAACCATCACCAGAGCATTGTATTTATCAGCGAGATCGCAGATTTTATCAACTTTGGCAATAATGCCATCCATAGAAAAAACGCCATCTGTCACAATCAGCTTGAAGCGGGCTTCACCGGCATCCTGGAGAACCTCCTCAAGGTCTTCCATGTCGTTGTTTTTATAACGAAACCGCTGCGCTTTGCAAAGTCTTACGCCGTCAATGATCGAAGCGTGATTCAATTCGTCGGAAATAATTGCATCCTGTTCGCCGAGAAGTGGTTCAAACACCCCGCCATTAGCGTCGAAAGCTGAAGAATAGAGAATGGTATCCTCCATGCCGAGAAATTCACTCAGCTTTGCTTCAAGGTCTTTATGAATTTTTTGCGTGCCGCAGATAAACCGCACCGACGACATCCCGAAACCATACCGGAAAAAGGTATAGTTTGCGCCCGCCATAACTCGCGGATCGTTGGAAAGTCCAAGGTAATTGTTGGCGCAAAAATTAAGCACCTTATGCCCATGGTCGGTTTTTATTTCTACTCCCTGGGGCGTGACAAGTATGCGTTCTTTCTTATACAATCCTTCGGCATGAATCGAATCTAATTGTTTCTGAAGATGGTTTTTGAATGTTCCGTACATAAGCTGAGATTTAAGAATTTCAGGGGGGCAAAGGTACGATTGTTCGGGGAAATTTTAACGGTATGCTGAGAAGCTGAGAAGCTGGTAAGCTGTCCACACGTCCTTCGTCCTTCGTCCTTCGTCCTTCGTTTTTCATTGTGTAACGACTGCAATTAAGTTGTACTTTTGAACGTTGATTCAAAGGTTATACTGCTGTCATCTCCTCCTTTTGTACAAAATCTGCGAAAACCTGCAATAAAATCTGTTATAAATTATTGATAAAACCTACCCAGCCATGGAAAATTTCATCGCCTATAATCCCGTAACCCTTCATTTCGGGAAAAATATCCTTTCTACCCTCGGAACCACTCTGAAAGAATATGGCAATCGCGTACTTTTTGTTTATGGAAAAGGTTCTGTAAAGAAAAGCGGACTTTACGATCGGATCATCGCCGATCTGAAATCACAGGGCATAGAAGTATGTGAATACAGTGGGATAAAATCAAATCCGGTGATAGAAGATGTTGACGCTGCGGCGGTTGTTGGCAGAGAAAATAATGTTGATGTAATCCTTGCCGTTGGCGGGGGAAGCGTTATTGATTCGTCGAAAATTATTTCGGCGACAATCCCGGTAGAACATAGCGGCTGGAATTTCTTCACCGGCACCAAAGCTTTCAAGGCTGTTCCGATTGTAGCTGTTCTTACCCTTGCCGCAACAGGTACCGAAATGAATCCGTTTGCAGTGGTTTCAAACCATGCGCTGGGACAGAAATCGGCATTCGGTTCGCCGCTTACATTCCCGAAACATTCATTTCTCGACCCTGCGCTTACCCTCACCGTTCCTCGCGACTACACGGCTTATGGAATCGCCGACCTCATTGCCCATTGCTTCGAAGCATGGTTTGGCATTGGCGATACAACTCTCGCCGACCGTTTCGTTATTTCCATCGTTAAGGAAGCCATGAAATACGGACCAATGTTACTCGTCGACTTACAGAACTATGAATTCCGCGAAAAGATTATGTTCGCCGCCACAATGGCGCTGAATGGAATGACAATGTACGGACGTTCCACCGGCGACTGGGGCGTACACAGCGCAGGACATATTCTTTCATTGTTGTATGATGTTCCCCACGGCGCCTCGCTAACAATAGTTTATCCAGCCTGGATGCGTCACTTCAAAGACCGCATTGCCGACAGAATCGCACAGCTTGGTTCAGAGCTTTTTGACGAACCGCTCACAGCCGACCAGTCCATCGTCCGAATTGAAACTTTTTTCAAATCCCTTGGTTGCCCGGTGCGCCTCGCCGATCTGAATATTGCCGGCGATCTCCGTAAACCAATCTTTGAATCAATGGTTCATAACAAAGTAAATGGCGGGAACGTGAGGATGTTGGAAGAGGATTACTCCGAATTGATTGGGTTGTTTTTGTAGGCTGCTGACTCTATTATTTATCAACATTAAGACTTTTATTATTACAGATATACCCAAACAAAGTTGTCGTTTGAATATATGTTTGGTTATAGTGAAAGTTATTGCTATATTTGCAATATGTTTCAATTATAATTGACAATGTTACTCCGAACCACTTATCTTGAGAAACTGAAACTTTTTAAAGGGAATCAGATTATAAAAGTGGTTACCGGCCTCCGCAGGTCGGGTAAAAGCGTACTATTGGCTCAATATCGCGATTATCTGCTTTCGACCGGGATTTCCGAACCGAATATTTTGTATATCAACAAAGAATCACTTGAATTTGATTTTTTAAGAGACTACAACGATTTATATAAATTTATCCTTGAAAAATTTTCCGGTAAGTTAGCTCCCTTTTATTTGTTAATAGATGAGATTCAGGAAATTGAAGGTTGGGAAAAAACCATTAATTCTTTTTTTTCCGAAGGCGCATGGGATATTACAATAACCGGATCGAATGCCCGGATGCTCTCCACAGAATTGTCAACATTACTGGCAGGCCGATTTATTGAAATTTCTGTTTATCCTCTGTCGTTTCGGGAATTTTGTGAATTCAGGACTTCCCGGTTCCCGGGTGAAGGGAAAAAAGATTTATTTAATTATTATCTGCGATATGGCGGTATGCCAGGAATTCATTCACTACCTCTTACGGATGAAACAGTTTTTCCGTTTCTGAATGCAATATTCAACACTGCCCTTTTGAAAGATGTTGTTGCACGCAACAAAATCAGGGAGGTTGAGTTACTGGAACGAATTGCCCGGTTTGTTTTTAGTAATTGTGGAAATATCACATCCGCCAAGAGTATTGCCGATTTTCTGAAATCACAGAGAACCACTATTTCTGTTGAGACTGTTCAGAATTACCTGCATTTCCTTTCACAGGCTTACATAATTCACAGGGTAAGGCGATACGATATTCAAGGGAAAAGGGAACTCGAATATTCGGAGAAATTTTTTCCGGCGGATGCAGCCCTTCGATTCGGAATTACGGGATATACTGATGCAACGATTTCAGGAGTTCTTGAAAACCTTGTTTTCAATGAATTGCTTTATCGCGGGTACTCTGTTACCACAGGGCAACTCGGATCCAATGAAATTGATTTTATAGCAGAAAAGCAGGATGAAAAGGTTTATATCCAGGTTGCCTACCTGCTTGACCAGGAAAAAACGATAGAACGCGAGTTTGGAAATTTGTTAAAAATTCAGGACAATTTTCCAAAGATGGTTCTATCGCTTGATGAATATTGGGAGAAGGGCAGGCAAGGGATTATCCGGAAAAACATTATTGATTTTCTGGCAGGGGAATGAGATGTTTCAACTGGGCTTTAGAAGGTTCGAATTGTTTCAATGTTTTTGTTTATCGTAAGGCGCTATACCGCTGGTAATGCCATATACTCAGATGTCAAATGGACCAATTTGAAATGCAAACTCAAACAATATCTATACTTATGAGTACCCAACCTTCCCCCTACCCTCACCGCAAATTTTTATAAACGGCAACCGGAAACGATTTTCATTCAAAAAGTTTTTGAAATTGTGAAAATGCCTATATTTGCGACATAAATTCCAGATTCCAACACTTACCAAACACATGAATATTCACAATATGAAAAGAGTCTTTTTTATTTCCGCGATGGTTCTCTTTCTTGCAGGCTGCGGCGGCAAAGAGGGCGACAAAACTGCCCGGTTGTCACAACTGAAAAAAGAGCGGGACAGACTTACTGAAGAGATCGTAAAACTTGAAAAAGAACTTACGCCAAACGACGTCGTTCAGGCTACTTTTGTTAAAGTTGATGTTTTAACAAAGCAAACTTTTGAACACTACATCGAAGTTCAGGGTCGCATTGACGGCAATGAAAATATTGCAGTCAGC
>JAPLDO010000060.1 GCA_026391715.1 Bacteroidota bacterium | reverse complement strand
CAATTCATCCATGCACGGCCACCTCCTTTCCCAGAGTCTGGGGGGAACCTGGGATAAAATTAAGTTTATCTTTGGGTTGGTACAATCTTCAATCAACGAGGAAATAGCCGAACAGGAAGCTGCAGACCTTGCGGAAGTCAATGTTCGGCTGAACAAGCTCTGTATGCAGGATTCCATTCTGAAAGCCGATATCGCATCGCTTGCAAACGAGATGAATTACAACACGACAGAGATTCTCAATCAGATCAACAATTCAGTTGCCAACAGCGCCATTTCAGACGTCATGACTGCCATGAACTCCGGCGACCAGATGGGTTTGAGATGGTACAGCCAGGCGTGGGCGAATTTCTATAATAACGTGCCGGGCTATGATTCTTCCTATATGAAAAATTATGTAAGCCATGCGTCAGCAGCCTTCCAGCATTATCACTCCATAAATCAGAACCTTCCCAATGATTTCAATACGCTGCAACTGTTAATGGTTCCGGCATTGACAGGTGATTCAGGATGCATGTATACCTTCTCTAAAATGCTCGTTGGACAGTTTGCCACTCAGGGCGCTTCCACCACCAGCAACTCCCTCATGAATACTTACCTCTTCCTGGAGTTTTACTACCTTACCCTTGTCACCTATCAGTTGCAGGCGGCTACGGCGCACATGAACGTGGTGTGTGCCACAGATACCCTTATGGGAAAGGCTTACTGGGAAAATGACGTGGTTCCGGCTATGGTACAGGGAGCCGGAGCTTTCCTGAATTCCGTAGATTACCTTCTTATGAATCTCTTTGAGTACAGGGACATGACACACTGGTACAGCGATATGGCTTTTGCCGGTTTGTGGATGGCTCCCAACAGTGACATGAACAATATCCAGGCCAGGGCCCGGTTCCAGACCCAGGTCCTTTACCAGATCCTCGGCGTGACCAAGCAGGTCATTTACGGGACCATCATCACCCCTGCCGGCTTCTGCGCGAGTCCGCCACGGGTGAACGTGGGGACAACTCCCTACACACTTCCAGCTTCGACATCTATTGTAAAAAGCAGGATTCCATATACCAGTTGGAGCGGGGTCAATTGCAGCCCGGGCAACCGCTGGACATTGTATCACTACTCCATGGGCAACGGCATGAACTGCCAGCCCTGGAATATCAACGTGATTCCGACCTGGTCTCACCTCAGCTCAGGTAATGGCTACGGGACCATAACCCCCCTGTGGTTCAACCCCAGGAACCCAACCCTCTACTCCTCGGTGAAAACGGATTCCTGCACTATCCAGTTTGCCTTTTTCTCGCTGATATGGCCATGGGGGATCATGATGAGCGATTACGTGAACACCTCCAATGCTGTCTTGAACCTTGTACCCTGCCCGTTCAATAGTTGCGGATGCGACCCTACTCATACACCCCCGGTGGTTCCTCTTGTCGCAACAATTGGTGGTGATGGAGTTGATTTCTCCAGTGTTCAGTACGATGCGCAGAGGGCATTCGGAAACAACAGTCTTCAAAAGAGCAATCCCTTCAGCTATACCCTGACGGAGACTGTACAGGAAGTTGCTTCCTCAAAAAAGTGCCTGACCGACCTGATCACCGTCCCCCTTAATATTACTGATACACTGCCCGGCGGCGACGTCGAAATGTGGGCGAACTTCTCGGCTAATTACCAGGCAAACCCCACGGGCAACGCCTCAGGGCTGAAATTTCAGATTGGCACAACCACAGTCTCAAACGAGAATAATGTTAACGGTCATCCATTTACCCCTCCGTGCAACAGTTCTTCCGCCGATCTTACTAATGGAGGTTTCGGCAGCACAGTATCCGGTTTCGCATATCATCAGGCAGCGAAAAATGACTGCAAGCCCTGTTTTCAGTATTCATTCATGTTTGACAACAGCGCCAGCCCCACTCCGTTTAACAACTACATCAGCGTGAATGTCAACATTACGGCACAGATTGTCTTCAGGGGCTATTTTGGTCAATAGCGCCATAATCTGCCCTTTATTTTAATAATTAATACTTTGTTTATGAGACTGATGCTAATACTTTTAACCGGCTTCATTTTGTTTACTTCCGCTTGCAGGAAAAATGACGCGTCTGAGCCAGTTCCGGTTCCGCCGGTTGATACCACGCATGTTCCACCGGTGTTCAACAGCGCCCAGCCAAGGATAATGTCGGATTTTGAGATCGGAAGGAATTCCTCAATTCATGGTCACCTGTTGACCAAATCCTTGTCGGAAGTTGATCCATTCGGAATAGCCATGGGATTGTTCGACGTTATTAATTTTGTAGAGGGGTTCAAAGAACACGAGCAGGAAATGGAGGAATTGAATTCTAAATTGACCCAACTGCACGTTCAGGATTCTTTGCTCAGCGCCGGTATAGCCAGTCTGATAAATCAATTGAATTATTCTACCGCTGTGATCATGAACCAGATCAATAATGCGGTTGCTTCAGGCTATATCAGCGATATTCAAACCAGGTACGGAAATCAGGATCATAACGGATTGCGTTATTACAGCCTTGCCGGAGCCAATTACCAGAACCATGTTCCGGGCTATGATTCCGCCTTCATGGCAGGCATACTCAGATCGGAATTGATATCTTTTGACAGCGTCAACAGCAGAACACCCCAGATTGATAACGATTTCAACGGGCTGAATCTGCTGATGTGCCCTGTGATTCCGATGGATACAAGCTGCCTGATGACCTTTGCAAAGACGCTCATCGGGCAGTTTTCCTTATCCCGGAAAGATTCAGCGCAGTCCGCCGCCATGATCAATACCTATCTGCTGCTTGAGAGTTACTTTTTTACGCTGATGAATTATCAGTTTGAGGCTGCCACGATTAAGATGAACGTACTCAACAATATTGATACGCTACAGGCACAAAGCTTCTGGGCGAGTACTGCCCGACCTGCTTTCCTTGCTGAAACGGATATGTTTCTTGAGGCTGCCAACTATCTGTTAATCAATCTGAGTGATTACAGAACCAATGCCCGTTGGGAAAAGGATATAGTCTTTTCTGCAATTGCCATGGCTCCCAACTCCGATATGTTAGACGCCCTGGGCAGAGCGCAATTCAGGGTTGTTGAACTTTACCAGGCGCTGCATGCTTCGCCTGGAGTTATTTACGGAAGCATCATTGTTCCGCGGGACTATTGTTCTTCCTCTCCATTGATCAAAATCGGATCGAACCCGTACCTTCCTCCGTCAGATGTTGCGCAGGGATGCAAATCCCGCTTTCCTTATGCAGTATGGAGTTCCGCCAATATGGCTACCTGCACCCCTGATAATTACTGGATTATCTATAATTACAGCCTTCCTGCCAGCGCTGCCCCCGGGTCAGGCAGCATCAACGTGAATCCTACCTGGCCTCATCTTGGTCAAAGTCAGGGATACGGAACCATCACTCCTCTCTGGTACAATCCCAGGAACCCTGCCGAAACCTCGGCTGTAAAGACCGACAGTTGTATCATTCAGTTCGCAAGTTTCTGCCTTTCATGGCAGTGGGGAATCCTGATGACAGATTATATAAACGCCGCCTCCGGGGTTGAGAACAGGAACCTCTTTTGTCAGTTCGACAGCCCTATTTCCTGCCCCTGGTGCGGGAACGGTAAAAACACCGTCCAACTTATAGCTCCGTTAGTGGCTCAGTGGCATAGCAGTCAGGATATTTTCGAAAATATTCAGCAGGATGCCGAAAGAGCTTTCGGACTTACAAGTATGGGATATAACTCTCCGTTTCATTACATGCTTACGGTGAATATGCAGCCATACAGTTCGGGAGACGTTTACCTTTATGACCAGATAGCCATCCCAGTTAGCGTTCCCGAGATGCTGCCCAACGGAGATTTTTCATTTTTTACCAGCTATTCCACAGCCGTTAATCTGAATCCCTTGCCGGCGTCGCTCAAGAACCTGAGTTTTATGATTGGTTCAAACATCGTTGATATGAATAATCCAGGCGGATGCGGAGATAATTGTACCGACCGGGCGTGTTATATATCGAACGGGAACATCCTCAATGGAGCGCTTGGTACCGGGACAGGCAAGGCATATAGTCCGTCAGAGACATTCGGCACATTTTATCCCGGTTTCCAGTATTGGCTGAATGTATATAAATCGGGCGTTGCCACTTCTGCCGCCGTCAGGGTTTATATTGACGCCCAGGTGGTTTTCACAGGATATGCCGGTTATTAATCCTTTAAAAAGATTCAAATGATCAAACGATGTAAAAATATGAGATTCTTCCTATTAATTTTAACCGGAGGCTTGCTACTGTTATCCTCCTGTAGTAAAAAAGATTTTGTCACTTACACTCCAGTCAACCATAAAGACACATCAGGCATGCCGCCTCTTTTTCCTGATGCGAAGCTGAAAATGATGTCGGAGTTTGAAAAAAATAAAAAGGCTTCTCTTCACGGACATCTTCTTACAAAAGCTATGGGCGGCATTGATCCCTTCGCAATTGGTTTCGCAATTTTCGGCATCCTTTCCAATTCCATTGAAAGCTTTGAAAACCAAGAGATGATGAATGACCTGAACACCCGGATGAACGCGCTGAGCCAGCAGGACTCAATCTTATTGTCGGACATTGCCGAGCTGTCGAACTTTATGAATTACAGTACCACTGAGATAGTCAACCAGATCAATAATTCCTCGGCTAATTCAAAGATCACAGAGATCATGACCGCTATGGGCGGAGGAGACCAGATGGGTCTCAGATGGTTCTGTCAAGCCGGTGCCAATTATCAGAACCATGTTCCGGGCTTTGACTCCAATTATATTGCAAACTATGTAACTCCTGCCGCCCACTCCTTTTATAACTATTATTATAATAACGCAACTATTGACGACGCTTTTAATGAACTTACCAACCTTATAAGTTCTCCTGCGCTTCCGCTCGACTCCAGTTCGCTGGTTACATTCTCCAGATTGCTTATCGGGCAGTTCGCCTCTCATGACGAGGGCGCCAGCAATTCAATAATGAACACTTATATGTTCCTTGAATATTACTATCTCACAATGCTGACGTACCAGATGCAGGCGGCAACTGTATGGATGAATTTACTGAAAGCGTCTCCCGACACAAATCAGGCTACAAACTGGTGGAACACTGCCGGGATCCCCGGAATACTTAACGGAGCCAACATGTTCCTCAAAGCCACCGATTACCTTCTGATAAACCTGGCGGAATACAGGAACCAAAGCCGCTGGAGCGCCGACATGAAGTATTCCGGACTCTGGATGGCTCCGAACAGCGACCTTGCCAATGCACTCGCGAGGGCGCAGTTCCAGATCAAACTGATTACCATGGGTCTTAATCAAAGCAGCCCTGAAATCTTCGGAAGTATCATTACACCGAATAATTACTGCACTTCTCCACCACGGGTACAGGCAGGAGCGGCTTCTTACAATTTGCCTCAGACAAGCTACGTTTATCCCAGCCGCCTGCCTTATCCTGCCTGGATCGGAAATACATGTACGCCCGACAATCACTGGATATTTTATAATTATGGATTCGGATCAGGACTGAATTGCCAGCCCTGGAATATAAATATCATGCCTACCTGGGCGCATTCCAGCGCCGGAAGCGGTTATGGCACGATCACCCCGCTATGGTATAATCCAAGAGATCCCGACCAGACTTCCGTAATCAAAACCGACAGTTGCACCGTTCAGTTTGCTTACTTCTGCGTGTCGTGGCAATGGGGTATTATGCTCACCGACTATTTAAACACCGGCAGCAGCTCCCTGAATAATAACCTTGCACTCTGGAGTGTGCCTCCGTTTGGTTGCTGTGCCTGCTGGCAGTGTGGCAACGGAGTCGGAGGAAAGTCTGCAACAGTTCCATTTATCGCACAGGAGCATGATGATGAAACGGGGGTTAACTGGGAAAATATTCAGACCGATGCTATCAGAAGCTTCGGTAGAAACGGGTATGGTTTGCAAAGCCCGTTCAAATATAATATGACAGTCAATTTACTGCCATACCCAGGCGGCAAGACAATCCTTGCCGACCAGATAGCAGGTCCGGCGATAAATATGCCGGATTTGGCTCCCAACGGAGACATTGAGATATGGACCAACTATTCAACCAATTTCATGCTCACTCCAATGCCTGCAACACTTGAATATGGGAATTTTCAGATCGGCAGCGCCCTGGTTGACGGGTCTCCAAAATGCCCTTCAAGCTGCTCGACGCCTGCGGTTTACTATTCGGGCGCCGACATTATTAACTGGGGAGGGTCATACTCCTCCGGACTTTATAACCAGACAGGATTTGTATCGCAGCAGATCCTCCCCGGCTATCATGCCCCTAATTTCCAATACACTTTCAGTATTGACAAATCCAGCAATACTACCCTGGTGGGCGCTTCATTATGGCTTGATATGCAGGTTGTTTTCGGCGGATTCTTCGGGTATTGATCAGATTCCCAGAAGATGGCTCACCAGGTTCACTTCTGGCTGAAGTTTCATTTTTGCGCGGATATTGTTGCGGGTGTTTTCGACAGTGCGGATACTCCGGTTCGTAAGCAATGCGATATCTTTTGTGGTCATGTTCAGCCTTAAAAAACTACAAATCCTTATTTCTGAGGGTGAGAGGGCAGGATTTTGGACAAGAAGCCGAGCTGAAAAATCCTGGTGTACCTGCTCAAACCGTACATCAAATTCTTTCCAGGTACCTTTCCTGCTTTCGGTCTTTAAATCATGCATTATATTCTTGAGTTTACACGCATTTTCTTCGGAAGAT
>JAPLDO010000058.1 GCA_026391715.1 Bacteroidota bacterium | reverse complement strand
GATTCAATTTTGAATTCCGCTTTCATCTCCTCGGCCCTTCGTTTCATGTTTTTCAATCCGTTGCCTGCATTTTCCTGCAACAGGTCAAAGCCAACACCGTCATCCCTGATACCGAGCCTGATGAAGTTATTCTCGTTTGTCAGCGTAATTGAGGCATGCGTTGCATTGGAATATTTGACAAGATTATTTACTGCCTCCTTGAAGATGAGATAAAAATTCCTGCGTTCTTCGAGTGAAAGTTTTTTCTCGTTCAGGATCTCGTCAGCATGAAAAGTGAACTCAATATTTTTTGCGCGAAACAGGTTATAGACAAGCGATTTCATCCTGAAAATAATTTTACCGAAATTGTCATTCTCAGGATTGATGGTCCAAACAATATCGCTCATGGCTTCTATAACCTTTCGGGAAGCATCGCCTATCATGTCCAGCGCCTCATCGCGATCCCCACTATTTTTCTTTGCCACTTCACTGTATATGGAGATGCTGTTGAGTGTGGATCCGATGTCGTCGTGAAGGTCGCCGGCGATTTTGTTGCGGATATCCTGAAGACGCAGCAACTGCCGGGTACGGAATCCACGATATATATGGAAAGACATCAGGAACACCAACCCTATTATCCCGATTAAAAAATTCCTGATCAGTTTTTGCCGTTGCAACTCTTTCATGGCGACATCATCCTTCCTCTCATGCTCAGCTTTTGCCAGAGATTCCTTTATATCAAATTCATACTGCATTTTTGCCTGTACTATTTTCTTTGTATTCTCTTTATTGAACATGCTGTCGCGCGAAATAATGAACAATTTATAATGCTCCAACGACTTTTTAAAGTTTCCCCTGGCGCTGTCCAATTCTGCCAGTTTCAGATAGCTTTCATTGATAATCTGCAGGCTGCCTGTCTCTTTTGCAAGCGAAAGCGCGCTGTTCAGGTATTGCGACGCCCCTTTATTGTTATTCTGTTTCGTGTAAATCTCGCCGATGTTGTAATAAGTAAGCGCAATGCCAGGTTTATCCCCAATTTCTTCACAGATTTTTAATGAAGCAAACTGGTTTTTCAGCGCTTCGGGATAAATGCCCTGAACTACATAAATGTTACCGATGTTGCCGTAATTGAGCGCGACGCCTTTTTTATTTCCTATTTCCGCATTTATTTTTAATGCGGCGAGTTGATTTTTCAATGCATCTGGAAAATTGCCCTGATTTCCGTAAATGGTCCCGATGTTGCCATAATTGAGCGCCACGCCCTCTTTTTCCCCGATTTCCGTATTCATTGTTAAAGCGGCGGTCTGGTATTTCAACGCTTCGGGAAAATTTTTCTGATAGTAATAAACAAGCCCGATGTTCCCGTTGCATCGCGCCACGCCCTGTTTATCGCCGGTCTCCTCACTGATTTTTAAGGACGCTAAAAAATTCTTCAGCGCTTCGGGGTAATTGCCCTGCGACCCATAGATATTTCCAATGTTTCCATAGATAAGAGCGATTCCATTTTTATCCCCGATCTCCTGATTGATATTTAATGCCGTAGAATAACTATTCAGCGCTTCATAATAATTGCCCTGATATTCATAAATAAGCCCGATGTTGCTTTTACACCTTGCGATCAACTGTTTGTCGCCGGTTTCCCATGCGATTTTTAAGGAAGCGTTAAAATTCTTTAACGCTTCAGTGTAATTGCCGCGACTTCCATAAATGATTCCGATATTTCTCAATGTTTGCGCTTTCTGTTTCAGGATTTTTGATTTATAGCTTTTTATACCTGACCCTCTCGCTTCATTGAGAAGCCGGTCGCACAACGTTAAAGCGCTGGCGCTGTTTTTCAATGCCTCGTCAAATTTTCCAAGATTAACGTAAGCTATACTAATGGCTAACAGCGCAGCAACCATACCCGGTTTATCATTCAATTGGATGGCAAGCGTATGCGCCTGCATGGCAAAATAGACAGAAGTGTCGGGATTATTATTTCTAAATACACCGGCAAGCGTATTCAGCGTATTTACCTTCGCGGTATCGGGTTTCGTGGTTTTTATGATCTGCATCAGCGAATCAACCTGTTTATTCTGCCCAATACCCTGAACGGTAAAGCAGCAAAAACAAATCAGTATGAGGATTGTTTTATTCATCGTACATTTTCTACAGGTACAAAATAAATAAAACTTTTCGGATACTCAACTTTTCCGGCGCTATTTTGTCATCTCATCTCCGCAATAGGCGCGAAGTTTTTCAAAGATTATTTTTACATGGGCATTTACCGCATCCGGGCTGGTATTACATTTCTCAGCAGCCAGACGGTAGCTCATCCCGTCAACAAGGTATTTTAACACTTCCGATTCGCATTTAGTGAGGTTGAAGGATTGATCTTTTGAAAGAGTCGTTCGCACTTTGAACATCGCCCGGACTTTGTCGGCGATGCAGGGCGTCATCGGCATCCCGCCTTCATAAATTTCGCGGATTGCAGAAAGGAGTTGCGCCGGCGGAGCGCTTTTTAAAATGTAACCTTCCGCTCCATTGCATAAGGATTGAAATATTTTTTCATCATCCTCAAAAATTGTTTCCATCAGGATTTTTATTTCCGGGAAAAGCGGCTTCATCAGCTTCACAGCTTCAATCCCGTTCATTCCGGGCATTTCAATATCCATCAGCGCCACATCCGGTTTTGAGTTGGTGATATTTCTGATCAGGTTGTCACAATTCCCAAACGCTCCTGTACATTCAAAACCATCGCTGCCGTTGATAAGTGCGGTAAGTCCCCGCCGCAGGATGGTATTGTCTTCGAAGATGGTTACTTTGATAACAGGGATACTGCTTTTCATGCTGCAATTTGGAAAATACAAAGTAAATCAAACTTTTCAAAGAAGGTTCTCACCTGTTCAGGTGATATTTCAGCTTTTTCCGTAGTCAGTCTCACCTGTTCAGGGGACTGACAATGAATAGAATTCACAGGCTTAATGATCATTAATCAAACCGGCTAAAGTCGAAGTTTTCGATATACTCCATAAAAGTTCTGATTTTCTGAATATCTGATTTATTGAATAGCATGTGTTCACAATCATAGACCTTACGGTTGTCTAATTTCCTTTCGCCGGCAGCATTGAGCAACGACGCCTTTAGGCCCTGCGGGTTATTGATCCTGCATTTTTGTTCCAGGTACTTAAAATCGGGTTTTGCGAAATTTATCAGGCACACAACATCAAAGAAATCGCGGTCCTTTCTCCTGTTTATAGCAGCAGAAATCTTTGAAGAGAATAAAACATCCAGAGGAACGATCCTGACCGGACACGTAACTCCAAAACCGTTAATGGTTTTAAATTCGGGATAATAGGAATAGTTTTGAGGTTCAGCTTCAATTTTGATAAAAAATTTGGCTTCTTTTTGCTGGCTCAACCCAAAATTGTACTTCAGTTCAGGAAAAACATAAACCCTCCTGAAAGCGTTAAGGTCATCGTATCTCTTTTTGTCTTCAATCACCACATCGTTTCCGAATGATTTCAGATACTTTTCTACCTTATTTGTCATTTCAAGAAAATCAGCCCTGGTTAAATTAATACAATCAAAATCAAGGTCTTCCGAAAAACGTTTAAGATTATAAAAATACCGTAAAGCCGTGCCGCCAAGAAAGTTGATTTTATCTGCAAACTTCCCCGTAAAAAGAGATTTCAGCATATAGTGATGGTAGTATTCCTTTACCATCTGATCATAGAACTCTGGCTTTTGAATTTCTTGTGGATATTGTCTTACGATTTCCTGTAATGTTATCATAGATCATATATTTTTTTTAGGAGATTCACCCTGTTGGCGAGGGTTTTGATGTTGAACTTCCCAAGGTAATTATCCATTTTTCCCCAGTCCACTTCATTTTCTAAAACCAGTTCATTGAACCGCAGTTCAGAAATATCCCGGGTGGTTTTATAGAAATCATAAATATATAGCAGGTCCAGAACAGCCTTTTCCTTGTCTGCCATCAGGAAGTTTCTTTTTAAACCGTTAACCATCATCTCCTTTAATTCATATCCGAAGAAATATTTTGGACTGATGGAATAGTAGCGGTAAATTCTGTTACCAACCTGAAAGCTGGCGGTTTTTTTTGTCGTAATAGAAACAGAATCAACAATATGCTCCGGAATAAGGCCATAGTACATCAGGGCTTCCTGATGACTGATGTAGGAGGGGGCGTAAATATTATTGGCTACCAGATAACTGAAATCCGTGGTCGTCAGAAACTCGCGGAAACAGTACCATTTGTTCCGCAACTTTAAAATATACCCTGCCTTCTGCCAGTTAACAAGGTTATCTGTATTAAATGCCGGAAACAGCAGCCGAATGTGATCAATGGAAAACAACCCCTGCTGTAAAAGGGCTTCTTTAAATTTGATAAAACCGAGATTCATCTTGTTTCTAAATATCCGCAAATATACGGATAAAAAGAAATAAAATAACGTTACTGTTTATCAAAACACCTGTTTATTCTCAATTTCTCACCTGTTCAGGTGATAATTCACCATTTTCTCTCCTCAATCTCACCTATTCAGGTGATTGACCGGCTACAATTTTACCCTGTCCTTTGCGAAATATTTTTATTATTCCGATTCATCGGGAAGAGGGAGCCGAAAATCTTATTCAAGAGTAGGCAATAAAAACAAACTCACATGAAAGCAAAAAACGTTAAGATCAACATCATCGGCGCACTGGCAGTGATCGCCATCTTCGGAATTGCAGTAATAAGCTGCAAAAAAACGGAAGATCCCACACCCCCGACCGACACGTCAAAAGTCTATGGAGCAACAGCTACCGTGTATGGAAAGACCAATGCTCAATGGGCTAACGAATGGTGGAAATGGAACCTGCAGTTTGACTGTACCCATTTCCCGTTGCGCGACACCAGCGGAGCGTATGAAAATCAAAGTCAGAGCGGTTCGGTATTTTTCCTTTCCGGACGCAGGGGAAATACCCTTTCGTTAACCGTACCGGCAGGAGTTTCCATATTCCTTCCTTTGATCACCTTTGAATCCGATTACCCCTGCGCTTCCGATACTTCATTCCACCCGGCTGCGGGAGAAAGTGTGGAACATTTCCTGACCGCCGGAGTACAGTCGAATACGGATGCCATGGACCAGTTGTCGCTGACTATTGACGGTGATTCCATCAAACCCGTGACCAGCTACAAGTTGGTATCCCCCATGTTCACCATGACCGCCAACGCTGATCTTGCCAACTGTTTCGACGACTGCCTTAGCGGAACACAGCAATCATTTGTTGCCGGCGGGTACTTTTTCATGCTCAAGCCGCTATCCAAAGGAACGCATACCATTCACAGGGTTGGCGGGGCTTCATCGCTGTTTCCGTTTCTTTATGATATAACGTATAACATAAACCAATTGTAGCGCTGGTATTACCGAGGGTAAATCAGGAAGCCGGTTTTCACCGCAAAGACGCCAAGACGCAAAAAAGATCAACGATCGTCAATTATTTGCGTCCTGGCAGCTTCGCGGTAAAAAGGAGTTGCCAATAACATTTTCATGAAGTTAAACCCATCACAAATCAATAAAATATGAGAAAACTATTAACCATTTTCATCGGATTGCTCTTCTGTGCCGGAAGCTCATGGGCACAAACGAATGTTTTTACCCAGAATTTTGACGGCGCCTGGACCATCCCGTCAACACTGAGTCCCGTGTGGTCGGGCACAACCACAACTTCCTTGTCATGGCATAAAAACAATTATACGACAGGCTGGCCGAATGGGAATGCCGGTTCGTACTCACCTGCCGGAGCAGTTTCCTCTTCAGGATCCGCGCGGTTTAATACCTATGGAATCGGCAGCGGGACGACCTCTGATTTTATAACTCCGGTCATCAATCTTTCCACATATACATCTGGTACAAATTACCTGGAATTCTACCACATCAATCCATCTGGTACCGATAATTTAAAGGTCTATTTATCCAGCAACGGGGGCGCTACCTGGGGAAGCGCCTTGATTACATGTGGCGTTTCATCTTCCTGGGCGCTCCATACCGCCATTGTCTTAGGAACAACTTCTGCTACGGTTAAATTGAAATTTACAGGAACTTCCGATTATGGGTATGACGATATCGGGCTTGACCAGGTGAGGGTTTATAATTTCAGTACAGATCCTCAACTCATTGTGACGCCTTCTTCGCTTGCGTTTGGTAATGTGATATTGGGAACCACTTCGGCGACCCAGAGCTATATTCTTTCTGGTACATACCTTACCGCAGGAACAATCGTGGTTTCGGCTCCGGCAGATTTTATGATTTCATTGTCTGCCGCCGGTCCATTTACTTCCTCTGTGAATGTAAGTTATTCGCCGCCGACGCTTGCCAATACCATTTATACACAGTTTACACCAACTGCACTAAATGCAACCTATAATGGCAATATCACCAATGTCGGCGGGGGCGCTTCTGTCAATGTGACGGTAACCGGGAATTCGAACCTGGTATATTGTGCTTCCGCCGCATATTATTCGGGATACGAAGATATCACACGCGTGCAGTTTGGCTCCGCGCTTAATAATTCAACTCCCTGCGCCAGCCTGGCTGGTTCTCAGGGAATTGCCACCGGAACGGCCGATCTGTACAGCGATTTTACCGGCATTGCCGCCACAACGGTACAACGTGCCGTAACCACACCCATCACCATTGAAATCACCGAATGTGCAGGTGTCGCCCACGCCCATACGGTCGCTGTATTTATTGACTTCAACATGAACGGATCGTTCGCAGATCCTGGCGAAGGATTTGTGATCTGGCAATATGCAAGCTCAAATACCCATACGATTTCGGCAACCATCCTGATTCCGGAAGATGCTTCGCTTGGAAACACGCGCATGAGGGTAATTTGCGCGGATCAATTCAACATTTATCCATGTCTAATGAGTTCCTATGGAGAAACGGAAGACTATACCATCCAGGTAGCCGAAGCCCCGGACTGCATTCCGCCCTCGTTGCTGACGGCCACGGGTATCACAGGCTACCAGGCTACGCTCGGGTGGGCGCAGACCGGCACGGCTTCCTCCTGGGATATCGAATGGGGCCCCGCTTCGTTTGTGCCAACGGGCGTGCCAAACATACCCGGGGCGACAAACCCGCAGGTGTTGACAGGGTTATCGCCATTGACGCAATATACCTGATTTGTCAGGGCAAACTGCGGAGGAGCCGGTTACAGTTACTGGACGCCTTTTACCTTTACAACCGGGTGCGGAATAACCACCCCGCCGTGGAGCGAAGGATTTGAAGGTGTATCGCCGGTCGGGAACAATTTATTGCCCCAGTGCTGGTCATACGCGAATATCAGTGGCAACAACTACTCCTGCAACGGAACCTGCGGTGGATATACCGCACATACCGGAGTTCAGTTTATCGGAGGGACGGCCCCTACGGACGTCTGGAACTTCACCCCCGCCTTCCAGCTTACAGCCGGAACTCCTTATGAATTTTCATATTGGTTCAGGGGGGGAGAGTTTTCTACTGGTTTTTATATCAGTGTTGCCTACGGAATGTCGGCTGATCCGGCATCCATGGTCAATGGTATAAATTCCGAACCAGTTGTCAACGTCACCCAGTGGACACAGCGGATCGTAGCTTTCACTCCGGCGGCTACGGGGGTCTATTATTTCGGGCTTCATGATTTCTCCTCTTCGAACACGGGGTGGGCTATTGCCTTTGACGATTTCAAGCTGGAGGCGCCTGTTTGTCCTGCCCCCTCCGCCCTCACGGCAACCGGTTATACCGCGACGTCTGAAAACCTGGGCTGGACTCCAGGCGGCAATGAAACTTCGTGGGATGTCGAATATGGGATTGCACCTTTTGCCCAGGGAACGGGAACAGTGATTACGGGAATTACCGCCATTCCTTACAATCTGCAGTCTCTGACACCGAATGCAAAGTATGCGTTTTATGTCCGCGGCCACTGCCCAGGCGGGACCAGCAGCCCATGGGCCGGTCCGCAAAATTTTACGATGTCAAACATTGTTGTGACGGTGACCAACGGCGCGAGCGCCACGCCCAACCTTGCCCCAACGTATCCTTCGCTGGCTTCGGCGCTCAACGCGCTGAATTCGGTGACTGCCATGAACGGGCCGGTGACGCTGACCCTTGCCGGCGGCGCCTCCGAAACCGCTCCCACGAAGGGTCTGACCATCGGAAGCGCCACACTGAATGCCGTGCTTAGCGCAACCAATACCGTAACCATCCTTTCCGGTGGCGGGGTGGTCACCCTGAACTCAGGCGTTGGAACAGCGACTCCTGCTAACCCTTCTCCTGATGGTATCCTCAAAATCGTCGGCGCCGATTACATTACCATCAGTGGGCTCACCTTTACCGATGGCAACACCACCAACCCCGCCACGATGGAATTCGGTGTCGGAATGTTCAAATCCGGTTCGAGAGACGGCGCGCAGCACAACACCATCAGCAACTGCACGTTTAACATGCAGCGTGCGAACTTCGCCACCGGGATCAGTCCCATGGTAGAAGGTTCTGCAGGGATCCTTGTAATCAACTCCACGCCGGCGGCGGCAACCTGGCCCCTTTCTCCTACCACGGCTGCCGGAGCCAACTCCGCCAACACCATCAGCTATAACACCTTCAACAACGGCAACTACGGTGTTGCGCTTTCGGGATATGCTGCCGCCACGCCTTTTATTGCAGCCGACTTCAGCAATGAGGTCTCTCACAACACCATCCTGAACTTTGGCGGCGGGACCGGCTCGACCAACCCTTCAGCCGGGATCCTTGCCAACAACCAATGGAGCGCTGCGATCACCTACAATACCATCAACAACAACAACGGCTCCGGGGTGAACCATCCGTCGAGCCTTCGGGGAATTTATGCCATTGCCGGTACCAGCGCCAACATTACCATCAGCTCAAACACTGTAACCCTGAAAGGCGGCGCGACCACCTACTGCTCGCTGGAAGGGATTAACAACGGGATCGGCTATACGGCTGCATCCAACACGGTGACCATCTCCGGCAACACGGTGGAGAACTGCACCTGTTCAACATCCACTTCGGTGTCATTTAGCGGGATCGTCAACGCCGCCAACGCCGCCATCGTCAATGTCTATGGCAATATTGTAAGGAATAATTCCATGTCCGGAAACATGGCGTTTACCGGGATTAACGCAGGAGATGCGGTCAGCCTCGACTGCTATGAAAACAGCGTTTACGGGAACTCAAAGAGCGGCCCGGGCTCCTGTGGCAGTATGGTCGGCCTGCAGGGAAACGGTATCTCCAGTTTCCACGACAATGTCATCTATTCGAACACCATCAGCACATCGGGAGGAACATATTTATCTTCAAGCATTTATGGGTGTAGTGGCGGAGGCGCTCCCGGCGCCACATTCACCAACAACCAGATCCATGACCTTAGTATCACAGGAAGCACAACGTACAACTGTTCTATATACGGCATATACTTCTCTTCATCTGCCAACGGCGTCGCGAACATCTCCCTGAACAGCATCCACGACCTGAACATAACCTGCATCGGAGGTGGAACCATAAATGGATATTATGGTCAATTGAGTGGGGCAGCCAACTTCTTTAAAAACAAGATCTGCACCCTTACCGCAAACGGATCCGCTTCGCATGTTAGTGGCATGGAAATGACCAGTTACACGAATGCGACGGTGAACGTGTACAACAACATCATCGGCAACCTGTTCACGCCCACGGCCCAGACCGCGAACTCGCTGGCGGGCATTTACATAGAAGATGCCAATTTTTTAACCTGCAATCTCTATTACAACACGGTGTACCTGAATGCAACCAGCAGCGGCGCACTTTTCGGGAGTTCCGCCATTTATGCTTCCACAAACCCGACCGTTACCCTGCGTAACAATATCTTTGTCAACACCTCAACCCGGAAAGGTAGCGGGATTACATGTGCTTACCGGAGGTCAGGCGCGGCCCTTGCAACTTATGGCGCGGCTTCCGACAACAATTTCTATTATGCAGGCATCCCTTCGGCAGCCAACGCGATTTTCTATGATGGGACCACCGCACAGCAGACGCTTGCAAATTTCCAGGCTCTGGTTGCACCCCGTGATAATGTATCCCTTACAAGCGGTTCGGGACCCTCTTTCATCAGCACATCCTGCTCCGCTCCTGCTTTCCTGCATATAAATGCCGCAGCCTCGGTCATCGAAAGCGGCGGGGCAGCCATAGCAGGTTTTGACTCCGATTTCGACGGAAATGTCCGCCAGGGCAGCGCCGGGTACCCCGCACAGGTCAATGGCGGCGGTTCAGCCCCTGACATTGGTGCGGATGAGTACGACGGGATTCCGAATTACACCTGCAACACACCTGTTCCGGGGAACACCGTCACATCAGCCAATAACCTGTGTAACCGGCAAACCATCACCCTTTCGCTGCAAAACTTCACTGCAGGAGCCGGCGTAAGATTCCAATGGCAAAGTTCCCCGGACGGGTCGAACTACACCAACATCACCGGGGCTAATACGGGCTCCTATACCACGATGCCTGTCGCGCCTGCCTGGTTCCGGTGCCTGGTCACCTGCCTGAACGGCCCGGTATCCGCCACTTCCACGCCGGTTCACATCACAATTGCCAACAGTGTTCTTTCCACGACGCCCGGATCCACCTGCGGTATCGGTCCGGTTTCGCTGGCGGCAACCGGGAACAGCGGAACAACCCTGAACTGGTATGCCACACCGACCGGGATGACCTCCCTTGGTTCAGGATCACCGTTTACAACCCCGCCGGTGAGTTCGACAACCACCTTCTATGTAGGCGCCGAAGTTACAAGCCCCGAATCGGCGACCGTTGGAACTGGTACCGGCGCCAATTACTCTTCTGAATTTCCCGCAGCATACGGCAGTTATGTGGGGAATGCCAGGTCGCAGTACCTCATTACGGCTGCCGACCTGGTTGCTTCAGGATTGAGTGCAGGAAACCTGACGTCGGTCGCTTTTGATGTGACGGGAACAGGATCTCCGTCATCGCTGACAGGCTATACCATCAAGATGGGAACCACTGCAGTAACTTGGCTGTCCGCTTTTCAAACAGTTTCAACGGTCGTGTATGGCCCTACAGACTATACTCCTGTCGTAGGGTCCTTTGCTGCAAACACCCACGCTTTTTCGGTACCGTTCGCATGGGACGGTTTTTCCAACCTCATAGTCGATATCTGTTTTAACAATAATGGTTATGGGTGGCAGAACGCTCTGACCAGGCTTTCGACAACAAGTTATGCCTCATCTATCTATTACGGAGCCCAGGGTAATGTGGGCGGCGTTTGCGGAGAAACTTCGGTTACAGGTTCAAGCTACTCCAGGCCCAACATGCGTTTTGGCGGCACCGCGATCTGTTCGAGTCCCCGGAGCCCGGTGGTTGCAACGTTCAATCCCCCACCGGCTTTGACCATTTCAGGAAACCAGATTATTTGCAGCAACGATGTTTACCCGATCAGCGTTACCACTCCTGCCGGAAATTTCGATACCTACGCATGGACCCCGGCAACCAACCTGTTCACCGATTCTGCATGCACGATTCCATACGCTGCACCAGCCAGTGCAACCACGGTTTATGTGAAGTCCGCCGCAGGAGGTACCACTATTTATACCTGTACGGCAACTAGCGCACTAACCGGATGCATCAACACGGCACAGGCAACCGTTACTGTGATGCAAGCGTCACCCCTCGTCATCACACCGGCAGCGCCGGTCATTGCAGCGGGAGCAATCCAGTCCCTGACGGCTACAGGCGGCGAGGCTTCGGGAGTCGGTATTTTGAGTGAGAATTTCAATGGCCCTGCCAACAACTGGACCACCGTCAATAACTCCACTTCGGGGATACCTGCCAATGCCGCATGGACTTTGCATCCGGATGGATACGCCTATTGGGAAACGTTTCACAGCAACGATAACTCCCAATTCTACATGAGCAACAGAGATGCCCAGGGCGCCGCAGGTATAACCGCTACCGAGCTGATCAGCCCTGTGATCAATACGATGGAATTTTCTTCTGTGACGTTGACTTTTTGGCAGCACTATTTCTGTTTTTTTAGTACCGACAGCCATGCCAATGTGGATGCTTCGACCGACGGCGGTGCAACGTGGGATCCCACGCCGCTTGCCTCCTATACCTCCGACCAGGGAGGCGCGGCAGCATTTGTCCAGGCAACCGTTGATCTCAGCGCATATACCAACCAGAGCAACCTGAAGATCAGGTTCAGGTATACTTCTACCGATGGATATTACTGGTGCATCGACAATGTTTCCATTACCGGAACAGCCCCGGCACCCATCACCTGGTCGCCGGGCGCCAACCTCTATTCCGATAACCTGGCGACCGTACCGTATGCCGGCGAGGTTCTCGCGACTGTTTACGCCAAGCCTGCTACAACCATTACCTACACCGCTTCAGGAACGACGTTCGCCACCGGGTGTGTCAGGCATAAAACTGTTACAGTAACCGTGCTAACCCCGATAACGCTCAGCGGCGTTCCTGTCAATGCGGCCTGCCCGGCGGCAACCAACGGCAGCATTGACCTCACGGTTTCCGCCGGTACCAGCCCCTACACCTATCTATGGAGCACCGGCAGCACGCTCGAAGACATCACCGGTCTTGGTACCGGCACCTATTCAGTGACCGTTACGGATGCAGGCAACAGTACCGCGAGCGGTTCATGGGTTGTCGGATACACCGACCCTGTCTGCAATTCTGCCATTGTTTCCGGAACCATCGGCACAACCGTTTGCCGTGATGCCTACAACACCATTACGGTTTCCGGTCTCACGGTCACAGCTCCCGGTGGAAGCCTTACCCTGATCGCGGGACAGAACATCCTGATCGAACCCGGGACGCATGTCGAAAACGGCTCCTATCTGTGGGCACACATTTATAACGGAACCTGGTGCCCCGGCATGATGGCTCCGTTGGTGGCAGCGGGAACCTTGGAGGAGGAGCGGCAGTTTACACTTAACCAGGAAAAATTCCTGCTCTATCCCAACCCTACCACCGGCAACTTTACGCTGGTTCAGAAAGGCGAACATCCGTATAAAAATGTCAATGTGGAAATCTACTCGATTCGCGGCGAGCGGGTGATTCATAACGGGATGATCGGCGAGAGGAAGCATGAATTTTCCATGCGGGGGTTTTCGCAAGGAGTGTATTTCGTTAAAATAGTTGCCGATGATCATGCGGAAACAATAAAACTTGTAAAAACACGGTAAAAAAGTTCAAAAACCGGAGGATCCGGTAAAAGGCTGCATCTAATCTGTGAGGCAGCCTTTTTTGTTGCCAGGTCGTTTTCCCTTGATTGGCTTCGAAACCGGCTTCGATGCCGAATAGACACGTAGTTTACACCGGTTGCAGTATAGAAGTAAACTAATATTTCCCAACGACGCAATTTGTCATACTCTCCACGTACTTTTGAACCCAAATTAAGAATGCCGCATCATGGAATCAAAAAACATCAGCTTTCATCAACTGCAACTCCGGGCAGCCGGGACAGCGTGCGCCGAGGTATCATAGAAGTTCCACGGAGAAAAGAAATATGTAAAGAAACCATGACTGAAATTAAACAGCAATTGTACTTTTACTCCCGAAACGCTAATATTTTCAAATGAACCAATCAACCATGAAAAAACAAAATGCCGGAAAGCTGGCGCTCAGGGTGCTTATCGGGGCTCTGGCGGGCCTCCTGGTCGGGATAACTGTTGGCGAGTATGCAACCTACCTGGGTTTTTTAGGAAAAGCTTACGTTCAATTGCTTGCCATGTGCGTATATCCCTATCTTATTGCATCTCTTCTGCACGGACTTGGCAAGCTCGATACAAAAACAGTAAAACACCTGGTGGGCCGAAGCTGGTCCATATACCTTTTCGCGTGGTTCATTGTCCTTGCAGCCAGGATGTTTTTATCTCTGGTCTTTCCACGATCTACAGTACCCATAGAGATCATAGCCAACAGCCAATCGGGCCACATGGATTTTCTTTCGCTGATCGTCCCCGAAAACTTCTTTGGCGACATTTCAAATAATTATGTCCCTGCGGTAGTGGTCTTTACCATTTTTTATGGAGTGGCGATGCAACAGATTCCACACAAAGCAACATTTTTGGAGATTATGGAACAGGTAAAGGCATCGAGCCTGACGATCTGGAACTGGGTAGTAATTATTGCCCCTGTGGGAGTATTTGCCTTATTTGCAAGCGCGGCAGGAAGCATGTCCGTTAAGGAGATCGAAGGGATGCTGTTGTATATCATCGTTTTTCTGTCAGGAGCCGCTTTGTTTGCTTTCTGGATTCTTCCCATGCTTATCACTGCGCTTGCTCCGGTAAAATACAGAGAACTTATGAAGGAACTCAACGGCGCATTCATTCTCTAGCTTGTTACCACGCTCTCTGTTGTTTCTTTGCCCATCATTGCCCAGGCGATTGAGAAGTTCATCAGGGAACAATCAATTCAGGATGAAAAAATGCAGGATATTATAGGCACAAATATCTCCCTTACCCGCTACGGTCAGGTGGCGTTAAGCGTAATGGGATTTACCTTCACGGCTCTGCTATCCACCTTCTCCTTTTATGGAAAACTGAAACTGAACATAAGGAAGCTGTTCATTGCCCTTGGCAGCGGATTGGTGATTGTGTTGGCGTTTACGTGGGTTTTACGCCTGTCGGGCCCGGCGCTTTTCAAAGCTCCCAAACTTCCCTATTAACCCCAAAGATACCAGTTTCTTTAACTTTTTATGTATGTACGAAGGTTGCCAGGGTGCAAACAATTGCTGCAATTCTTTGATGTTGTGAAATGGATCGCAGGTTATTGAATTTGTCAAGTATAATGCTGATAGTATCGTGATTTCATTGGTTGTAAGCCTTAGATTTGCCTTTTTTGTCGCTATTGCCTGAATGGCAAAAACCTGCATTAAAAAATCATTCCTGAACCTGCCCGGGATTAGTGGTTTGTTGGTTGCCGTTGTGTGTACGTCTGTGCAGTTACTTACACTTTGGCGGGGGGCATGTATGGTTTGGGCAAGTGTTTTCGGCGACATGGGGCGGGTGATTAATAGATTCCTTGTTTTATAATATTTCTGTAAAGTTACGCAACATCAATGGATTAGCCTAATAGACAAAACAACTGAATAAACCAATATTCCGGCCAGTGTGCGCTACCTGAACCCGGTACAAGGCTATTTACGGGCTGTGCGTTTGTGGCCGTGACTGTATTTAATAGCTACAAACCGACCCGGCAGCCCGAAATCGAAAACCGTTTCTAACGAAGGCAGCGGGTAACTTTTCCGAAATTCAAAACCGATTCGATCATGTCAGGTGAACCGCTTCCGACCAGTGATCAATTCAAAGCACCTTCGATGCACCTGGGTAGCACCTTGCGCCTGTCATCCAGTGACCGCTGCCCGGTGAACTGTTGCCCCCAAGTTGCCCCCAAGTTGACCCCAAAACAAAACAGGCCACCCCGTCAAGGAATGGCATGTAAACTGTCAATCATTCAGAAATTATTACCCTGCAAATGTTTCAAGGGTTGCATAAAAATGAACCCCCTGCAACTACCGGAGGTTGAATTGCTGACTTTGAGAATGTTTGGAATGGGAAAAATGAACCTAAGCCAATTATTAAAGTGGGGCATATCGTGGGGCACAGGAAATAAAACAAGCCGCAAACAATTAGTTTACAGCTTGTTGTAAAGTTGAGTGGTGGAGTATACCGGAGTCGAACCGGTGACTTCTGCATTGCGAACGCAGCGCTCTGGCCATCTGAGCTAATACCCCTTTTGTTGATTTGCAGGGGGCAAAGATAGAGAAAATTTACGACGGACGAGGGACGAGGGACGAGGGACGAGAAATATGTCGTTCGTCTGTTTCGAAGGCTCGTTGGTAGGAAAAAAAATGCCGAAGGTTTAAAAACTGTAAAGCGGTTTTTGATATTGACGTATCCTTGCAGTACTTTTGACTCTTAAACGGCAGCGAGTAAAAACCTGCCTCCATTTTAAATACTGGTCGCTGAAAATTTCCTTTTCCTGGCAAGTCTTGTGGTAAACCATAAATACTAATAATCTAAAATTTCAACTTATGATGAAGAAAATAGTGATCTTATTGCCTCTGTCGCTACTTATTCTTTCGTTGGTTAATAGCCCTGTATCTGTATCGCCATGGAACGAAGAAAAGACAGATAGTCTGGGTCCGGCAGTTACAGCCCATTCTTTGGGCGAAGTACACAGCTCTATTCATTATGATCTTACAAAATTTTTGGCGCTTAAAATAGGGCTGTCATCTGATACTGCAGAAATCATCGCAAGGTTCTGCGCATTGGTAGATCAGATTAATCCCAAACCAAATTATCCTTACGGTTTTTCGTTGAACAGTACCAGTATTCCCGACACTTTTCCAAATTGGCCGGAAAGTCTTGCAGGCACAGAAAGGGGTGGTTTCAATAACAATTCCCAACATGAATTTACAGCCCAGTACTGGCATTTCCCTTTTCGCGATCCCTCAGATTCTCTCACCGGGAAGATGGTATGGGGGATCGCCTACCCTGAGCCAACCGACACAGCACATTTCACCGGTCCGCCTCATTTTTGGCGCGTTCCCATGTCCTATAACCTGAAATCTATTATGAATTGGGCTCTATACAATGGCGGGCAACCGGGTTTTCCGGATGACCTTACGCCAGCGGCAGTGAAGTATGAAGACGCCAGCAGTTCGGGGTATCAGCTTGTACAGCCAAATTCTATTCAGGCTTTTGCTATTTTTCTCCATTCCCTTGCAGATTCTTACTCGCATGAGGAATGTATGGCGACCGATACCATCCGGGCGCATCCTGAAAGCGATCCCTATTGCGGGTTGACCTATCACTCCGAACATGAATTTGCCTACGACTCCTACATGCGTGCAAAGAAACATGCAGATTCGTGCGTCCATGCTCTCTGGAGAGCGCTTCGCGAATTTAAACGGGTTCATAACATTACATCTCCAGCCTTATGGACGACAGATAATAACGGCTTTCAGGACGGCGATGGTATTCCCGATCAACTTGAAGACGATAACGACACAGATTCTACCGAATCATTTCTCGAACTATGGAAAAATCCTGCCGCAGTTGATTTGAATGGCGACGGCGTTATCAATCACAGCGATCATACCACCTGGAGAATCCATATCTGTAATGTTGGTTACCAAAATTCAATTCAGGTTGCGATTAACTCAGATGGCAGCGAGCCTGACCCTTCGGCAATACTTGATATAAAAGCTGCGAATCGCGGGTTGTTAATCCCACGGATTTCAACATCGAACCGCGATTTGATACCATCGCCGGCTAAAGGTCTCTTAATATACAACACGTCAACAAATCAGTTTAACTATTATAACGGCAGTTTCTGGTATCAAACAGAAACGACCTTCATTACTTCAACGGTTGGAACAAATAATCCGGGAGGCGGCGTTTCAATAAATAGTGCGCCCGGCATATCTCCTGATAATTCTGCAATGCTGGATATCAATAATCCATGCAGGGGCATTTTGATACCAAGAACAACGCCTGATTTTGTCCTGACGCCCGCTACTGGATTACTCATTTACGATACAGTTACTAACCTGCTGAATTTTTACAATGGAGTTCAATGGATATCGCTTTGCGCCATTTCAACGGGAATTACAGGCGCCGGTGGAAGTCAGACTTCAGTTGGAGTGGCAATCAAAACCGATGGATCTTCTCCTCACCATTCTGCTATCATGGAAGTATCGTCATTAGACAAGGGCGTTTTAATACCGAAGCTTACAAGTTCACAACGCGGCGCTTTACTTCCTGTTACGGGACTTGTCATTTATAATACGTCGGCAAATAATATTGAGTTTTATAATGGATTATCGTGGGTACAGATAAATACAGATTTTCCGGCATCCCCCACGCAAGGAACTCATGTGCCGTCACAAACCCAGATTATCTGGAACTGGAATATTGTTCCCGGCGTTACCGGATATAAATGGAACATCGTCAATAACTACACAACAGCGGCTGACATGGGCTCCGTTACCACAAAAACTGAAACCAATCTCGCCTGTAACACTATTTATACAAGGTATGTGTGGGCATATAACAACTGTGGACATTCTTTTCCGGTCTCCCTGACACAATCAACATCGGTTTGTTCTCCATGCGGTACTTCCATCACAATTACTCATGTAGCGGGAAACGTAGCGCCGGTAAATAAAACGGTGACTTATGGTACTGTTACAAATATCCCCGGTGAACTTTTAAAATGCTGGATAACGAGTAACCTTGGCGCCGACCGTCAGGCATTGAGCAAATTTGATGGTACTGAAGCGTCGGCAGGCTGGTATTGGCAGTTTAACCGAAAACAGGGGTACAAGCATAATGGTGGAATCAGAACGCCCAATTCTGTTTGGATAACCACCATCAGCGAAAATTCAGAATGGACTGCCGCCAACGATCCGTGCGCCATTGAGCTTGGCAGTGGCTGGCGTCTTCCTGTTTTTTCGGAATGGAATAATGTGGATGAAGGCGGTGGATGGTCAGACTGGAACGGACCCTGGAATTCTGCATTAAAGTTGCACGCCGCAGGATACCTGTCGGGCAGCGACGGTTCTATGCTTGCCCGCGGCTCGGAAGGAGCGTACTGGAGCAGTTCGCAGAACGGCATTGCCGATGCCTGGAGTCTTTACTTCAAAAATGACTATTGCAGTACGTACAATGACAACAAGGAGGTCGGCTTGACGGTGCGGTGTATAAAATAGACATACATCCGGTCAGGGTAATTAAACCTCGTCAGTGTGGTCGTAACGATCAATTTTCACAAGTGAATTAAACAAAGATTGGTCTGTTGTAAGCCTGTCGGAATTTCCATAAACACATAGAGTATTCTGGTTTAACACATCAGCTACCATTTGCTTAAACCCGCAGATATCTTCACGTGTGGTTGATAAAACAGCGTCGCGGTCCAGTTGAATATCTTCAGCAGTACGCTGGCTCAGGAAAAGGGTTATTGCCTGATCTGCTTTCTGGGAAGGAGTGAGCGGAGCATCCATTTCGGCAATAACGCCGATAATATAGCGGGTCATTGAGTGCGGATCAGCCGAAAATGAAGATAAATATTCGGCAGTTTCGTTAAAATTATCAATCGTGGCTTTCAGGTTTGGATCGCGATATGAATTGAAAGTTAAATTTCCATTTGGCGAAACTGAGCAAAAACCGCCATAAGCGCCACCAATAACACGAATCCTTGTTTGCAGCCAGTCGGTTGACAAAATTTGTTTCAACACGCGCATTTTTCCATTCCACCTGTAACCCAGCTTTTTGAAATTATATCCTTTAATTACATATTGCACGTTTGACGCAGCCATTATACCTTCATTGATATTCCCGACGCTGAAATCCCACTTTTCAAGAGATGAACTTCCGCCTGGTAATTGCCTCGCCAGTTGGTCAAGCCCGATAGAAAATGCCGCCTGGTCTTTTTTTGTTCCGGAAACAGTGGCTTGTAAGTTATTCCAGTTGAAAAGCAGTGAAGAAACAAGTTTAAGGTTATCGCATATTTTAGGATACATGGCGTCAAAATTCCGGAGAAGGTCGGTCACAAACCAATAATAGGTTAGTCCGCCGGAAACCTCTCTCAACATGCCCTGGTTTGAGATGTATGAAGCGAACCGACTGCCTGCCACCTGAAAACCGTTTCCCTTCATCTGAGAATCGAGTTGCGAATAGTGTCGCATCAGCACAGTCTTTAAACGCTCCTTATCATCATAAATGGTATTGGTGAGGATTTCTCCCGCCAGTTCAAAAAGTTTTCCAACCTTATGGTTCATCGCTTTGGATGAGACAACAAATTTTGGCAACATTTGATCATCATCCGACTTTATCAGATATATCCGAGGAGAAGTAAAAAAACCACCGGTATGGATATTAAGTAATTTATTCAACTCCCCGAAAGAGTAATTTTTCGTGTTCATGGCGCCTATCACAGTTGAGAGGAGGGAGGTGTAAGGAATTAGCTCCCACGGAACTACATGCATGTTAAAAAGCAGGTTTACGTAAACTACATCGTTGGTGAATTGTTCATAGGTAAGCGCCGGAATACCGGCTATAACCTGCTGATCAACGGTATAGAATATGGCTTTTGTGGCAATGTCGCCTATTTCGAGCATCGGAATGGAGGCAAGCGCCTCGGGGGCGTCTTCGCGTTGCTGGTATTCAATAAGTTGATTGGTTTCAATTACTAAATTCTCAAGATCGCCGGTCGTCAGGGTTGCTTTATACTTCTGAAGCGCCTCTTCCATTGCGTCGTTACGTTCTTTTTCGAGGGTAATTGAAGGTTCGAGAGAGAGTAGGAGGGTATGCGGATTATCAAGAAAATACTTCCGTATTATAGTTTCGAGGTAATCGGTGGTAAGAGCTTTTTTAACCTCGGCGAGCGGCTTTTCATATTCAAGCCCGGCGAAAGGATCATCGGCAAAGAACCATCCCGGCAGCGCCATATTCAGGTAAGTAAGCCCTTTCTGAGCATCGTCGCCTTCGCGGAGGCGAAATTCTATCCTGTTGATAACGCCTTCAATCTCTTCCTTATTTAAACCTTCAGAAACAACTTTTCGCAGTGTATCAACGATTATTTCAAGGAATTTTTGTTTCTCGCCAGGATTGGCATTTATAGCTGCAATCTGAACGGCATGTTGTTTGAAGTTTGAGGAGGACGCCGAAACATCCTGACCAATGCCTTGAGCGGCAAGCGCAAGCCGCAAAGGGGCAGATTCCTGATTTACCAATACTTCGCAAAGAACATCGAGCGCGAGCGTCAGCGCCAGATCGGTATTTTGCCCGGCAACAAAGTTATAGGTCAGAAAGGTTTGACTGGCAGCTTCCGCTTCGCCAAGAAACTGATAATACTCCGTTACATCGTGCATTGCATTAAAAGGGGGCTGATCTTCAATGGTGATGGCGTTTCCGGTTTTCTCAAACTTTTCAAGGTACGAATTATCAATAAATGTCAGTTCTTCATCCAGATCGGCATTGCCATAAAGGAAAATGTAACTGTTTTCGGGGTGATAATATTTCTGATGGAATTGAAGGAACTCAGATATTGTCAGGGTGGGGATCGCCGCCGGGGTTCCACCCGACTCATGTCCGTAAGCATTATCCGGAAAAAGATGCCGGAAAACCTGATACCACAGTTCACGCTGGGGGTTTGAAAAGGAGCCCTTCATCTCATTATAAACAACGCCGGTATAGCGCAGTGGTTCGTCTAATCCGGTAAGTTCGTAATGCCACCCCTCCTGTTTCAAAATGCGGGGATCGTCGTATATCAGAGGTTTGAATACTGCATCGAGGTAAACGTGCATAAGGTTGAAATAGTCGCGGTCGTTCATGCTTGCTACGGGATACATTGTAAAATCCTTGGAAGTGAAAGCATTCAGAAAAGTGCTGAGCGAACCTTTTATCAGCACATCAAACGGACTTTTCACCGGGAAACTCTTTGACCCGTTGAGTACCGAGTGTTCCATGATGTGAGGCGCACCATTGTCTGATTCCGGAAAAGTTTTGAAACCGATGGAAAAGGTTTTGTTGGCGTCGTCCGATATGATTTTCAGCAACCGCGCGCCGCTTTTTACATGGTTGAACTGAAGACATTCAGCATTGATTTCCGTTATAAAGCGTTGTTCGGCGAGTAAAAATCCATGATAGATATTCCCTGAGATATATTTTGAAGCCATTTAGATTTGGTTTGGTAGGATGATAACGGAAAAATGTTAAAACAATTTTACGGGATATTCTGCAATTTTCATGATCTTATTTGGCATTTTGAGAAGCGGTTTTCGGAATTATTCATAAAGAAGTTCATCAATCCTGAAGGGGAAAATTGTAGAAGCATCCTAACCGTGGGAAATTTTTGGATGTAAGTTGATTTTTCTTTTTGAATATTTTTTGACCAGAAAAACGTTACTTTGCAAAAAAAAGCGCAGATGATTTTAAGAATTTTTCTGTTTTTTACGTTGTTCATTGGAATCCCCGGCTTACCGGATGATGTAATTGGGCAGGACTGGAACTTCATAAAAGAAAAGGACGGCATCCGAATTTACACAAAGAAGGAACCTGGAAATTCATTGAAGTCATTCAAAGGCGTTACAGATATCCGCGCTTCCATGGAAAAGGTGTGCGACCTGATCGGGAATGTAAAAAACCTCGACTGGTGGGATAAAAACCTCCGGGAGATCAGGGTTTTATATTATGAAAAGGAGAAAAGATCGCAATACTACCTGGTTTATAATTCCCCATGGCCGGTTACTGACCGTGATTTGTGCGTAGATGCTTTGATTTCAACAGATCCGGAAACAGGCGTCAGGACAATACTTTCAAAGCCGTTACTCGATGTTATTCCGGAGCGACAGGGGCTGGTTCGAATCACCGAATACTGGCAAAAATGGATCATGGAACCTACCAATCGCGGGGTGGTGCATGTCACCCTCGAAGGATATGTTGACCCGGCGGGCAGCGTTCCCGACTGGATTTACAATATGGTGATCACCGATACGCCGTTGAAGATAATGCGGGGAATCAAGGAGCGGCTGGAAAAATAGACAGGAAAATTCTGTGTTGAGGCTTTAAAGGCTCAACACAGAATTTTCGGAACCGAGTCCACTCGCGACGAACTTATCGGCTTCGGGATCATTTTCCCAATTGACGCCATCGGCGAGATAACGGAATTGGTAATCTTTTCCTGTTTCGAGATCAAGGGTAACCGACCATGCGCCGGTCTTAGCCTTCTTTAAAGGAGTTTCCCCGATTTGCCAATGATTGAAATCACCCACGAGGAGAATGGATGTAACTGAATTATATTGTTCTCCGGATAGAGAGAATTTTACTTTACAAACAGGTTTTGCTTTTAATAGCTTCTTTTCGATGCTCATTGTTTTAGTTTTAATTTTGAAATAAATCGGCGGCGAAAATACAACTATATTTTAAAAACAGGTGTTAAATTAATGTTAATTTGAAGTTTCTCAGATATATGATACACATTATGAGATGAATATAAAGTTGTCAGGCTTGTGTTTGTGTCAAAGTCAGACATTAGGACATATTTAATAATTCCTTAACATTCATCACCTTTAAATAACCGAATTTTGTTTTTCCGATCAACTGCTTTACCTTTACAGAATCAACTGGTAACACCATTCCAAAAACAGATCGTTATGAAAACCAAAAAGAATAAAACCGAAAAGGAAAAAGCAAGCGCCAAGAAGTTAGTCGAAAAAGCCGGTCTGGCGATAAAACATGAATTTTACCTTGAGGCGTCATGGTTACTATCCTCTATTTTAGAAAGAAAGATCGGAAAGATTCGCGAAAAACTGGAACCACAGGATCGTGGATATGTTCTGACTTTTGAACAATCAATCAGGAGACTCAAACAGTTGCATGTTTCTTTAGCTTTTCCGGAGCTTAATGCCAACCTGGAATTGACGTTGATAGATCAGATCAGAAACTGGAAAAATAAGCGGAATCAGGTATTGAAAACTCTTGCTGAAGGAAATGTAACAAACGACAGACTGGAGCGGCTGGCAAAAGAAGGGATTCAACTTTACAAAGAATTGAATAAGGCGGCTAAACCTTTGAAATCCCAATATATTTTATCTGACGGCGACGGCGAAGGTGAAAGCCGCAGATAATATTTTACAAGATTATGAGCAGGAATGAAATAGGTGAAATTTTGCTTATTATCAATTAGCGGGTTGAAAAATAAAAATTTCATCATTGCCCTCACATCGGGTCAGATAGTTAAATACGCCCAATGCTCATCTATTTGGGAAATAAATTACCTGAGCCAACAATTAAATACGGCTTAAAACGCCTTTATAATTTCCTTATACAATTCATTAATATTTACCGGAATTGCCTTGTCGGTTTGTCCCCATTTGATTTCATTGGATCTTTTACCCGATTTGTAAACGAAATAGTAGGTCATGTTGCCTGGGTGGTTAAAATGAATGGTGTCAAGTCCAAGGTCTTTTGCCCGGTTAACAAAACTGCGAACTTTTGAACTTTTAACATATTTTAGCGCTTTCCAGTCTCCGGCGATACCTTTGCTTACGAAGATTTGACCGTTATCAAGCAGACAATATTCCCTGATCATTCCGCTCACTCCACCGCCGCTACCCACGATAAGTTGAGTTTCACGGTAATTTTTCGGAGTATATTGGGTTGATTTGCATGAAAAAAGCAATATCGAAATGGAAAGAATAATCAGAATCCGATTGGTCATTATTTTGTTTGGTATAAGTATATCAACGATTGTTAAACCCATTGATCAATAATGCAAAAATAGGAATAAAACCTCAGAATTATCCTTCGACAAAATCCGGTAAAACCTTTCCCTTCCTAACCGTCAAATACTTGTATCTTTGTTCATTCAATACCGGTATTCAGATGAAAACCCTCCTGGATTTCTTTAATCAATGCGCCGATCGTTTTCACGACAATATATATCTGTGGGATAAAGGCGACCGGATAGCTCTGTTATCTGAAGCGAGGAACGACTGGGTGATCAGTGAGTTGGGCATCCTTTTCTGCGGGGCTGTCAACGTTCCATTGTCGGTAAGGATGAATGAACCCGAAGAGATCCGATTCAGGATCAACCATTCGGGGGCGCGGATGGTAATTGTTTCAGGAAATCAGTTGGAAAAAATCAGGAATGTCAGAAATGATTTGCCGGGACTGGAAAAAATAATCGTTTTAGACGACATTGACCATTTTCTTACTGACGAATTGTGGCTCGGAGATGTTTTGAAAACCGGCGAAAATTTTTTGATGGAATCTGGCAATGCCTTTAATGAGCGGATATCTTCGGCGCTACCCGACGATTATGCCAATATCAGTTACACATCGGGAACAACCTCCGATCCGAAGGGAATCATCCTTACTCATTCAAATTTCATCACCAATGTTGAACAGGCTTATTCGCTTATGGATATTGCCGAAGACTACGTTACACTGTTGATTCTTCCCTGGGATCATGCGTTTGCCCATACCGCCGGAATCTATTGTTTTATGGGAAAAGGAGCATCCATTGCTTCTGTTCAGTCAGGAAAAACCCTGTTCGAAGCCCTGAAAAACATTCAGAAAAATATTCGGGAAATCAAACCTCATCTGCTTTTCACAGTTCCGGCAATCGCTAAAAACTTTCGGAAAAATATTGAAAAGTCTATCGTTTCCCGCGGAATGATTATTCAGACGATTTTTCGTTTGGGCTTAAATGTCGCCTATATTTACAACGGATGTGGTTTTGACAAAGGCAAAGGATGGAAATTCCTGCTAAAACCCTTAGTCGCGTTGTTTGATCATCTGATTTTTCAAAAGGTACGCGAGGGTTTCGGAGGCAGACTCGTATTTTTTATTGGAGGGGGAGCTTTACTTGATATTGAGTTACAGAAATTCTTTTATGCCATTGGAATCCCGATGATGCAGGGCTATGGTTTGACTGAAGCGGCGCCGTTGATTTCCGCTAATTCACTTCACCGTCATAAACTTGGTTCTTCAGGTTCAGTTGTTGACGGACTTGAATTGAAAATCTGCGACGGCGAGGGCAAAACGCTTCAGAACGGCGACAAAGGAGAGATTGTAATCAGGGGAGAAAATGTAATGGCAGGTTACTGGATGAATGAAGAGTCCACAGCAAGTGCAATTATAAACGGATGGCTTCACACCGGAGATATGGGTTATGTGGATTCTGATGGATTTCTCTATGTTCTCGGTCGTTTCAAGAGTCTGCTCATTGCCGATGACGGCGAAAAGTACAGTCCTGAGGGAATGGAGGAGGCGATGATGGCGCAGTCGGGGTTTATCGAACAATGTATGCTTTACAACAATCAGAATCCCTATACCGTTGCGTTGGTATATCCTGATAAAGAGAAATTGTTGCAATTTCTTCGTGAAAAGGAACTCGATCCGCTTTCATCACAGGGGATAAATTCAGCTCTTGAGCGTATCGAACACGAATTTCTCGAATACCGGAGCGGTAAGAAATATGGCGATCAGTTTCCGCAGCGGTGGTTGCCTTCTGCAATCGGTATTCTGGCAGATGGGTTCACGGAGCAGAATCATCTGCTTAACTTCCAGCTTAAAACAGTTCGGGGAAGGGTGGTTGAAAGATATTCTCATCGGATTGCAGAATTGTTCACTCCGGTTGGAAAAAGCATATTTAACCAACAGAATATTCTCGCAATGCGCACCCTGTTTTCTTTATTAAAGACGGATGAATCGTGACAGTCTAATCGCAAATTCCTTTGAACTTTGAACCTTGAATTTTTTAAATTGTTTTGCCAGCGCGGGTAATATATCAAGCCGAAAGTGCAACAGAAATAATGATTAGCGCTACCATCAATGCTATTGAACCAATAAAAAGTCCTATTCCCCATTTAGCCCATGTTCCCTGAACCCTTTGAAAGTGTTCAATACTATCCCATTTATTATTTTGCCATGCCCATTTGCTTCCGTATGCTCCAGCCACAAATATCCAGATGAAATTAAAATATGGGATCAAACATAATAGCGTAAGATAAGATTTATTTCCTATACCCCATATCCAACTCAGGAAAAAGGCTCCCCAGTTCCAACGATTAATTTCAGGAGGAACTATTGATCCGCTTCCCATACCTGAATTATTTCCAGCCATAGCGGGCGGTTGCGGAACGTTATATTGAATATTTTGGTAAACAGGTTCAGGACTGTGTTGTATAGGAACAGTCTTTCTTTCCGAATTACCTGAAGGTAGTGGCAGTAATGGCAATACTTTATTCCATGGCAGGGCAACGCTGTTAGCCAGGATAATTGTACTATAAGGCATCACAAAAACTCTTTCATTCATTATTCTGCGACCATTTACCATAGTCCCGTTTGAACTCATATCCCGATAAACATACTGCCCGCTTTCGACTGAAATTTCTGCATGGAGCCGGCTCACATTCGGGTCGTTGATGATAATGTCGCAGGAAGGCGCCCTTCCGATGGTTATTGTTCTCATTTTATGGTCATTTTTTGAATTTCATTTTACTAAATCGCTGTCTATTTAAGTATTGGGTGAAATGCATCCGGGAAACCTTAACAAAACTAAAAATATTTTCAAGTCGAGTAGACCGGGGGAGTTTCACCCCCAGCCGCTCACAGAACCGTACTTGACAGTC